>JAGAKK010000080.1 GCA_017625675.1 Clostridia bacterium
ACAACCGGTGCAGATTCTGACCGTCGAAAAAATGCACCGGTCGTCTGTCCCCCTGGTGCACCCTTCAAGATAAAAAATCCGCGAAGGTCAGCAACCCCCGCGGTTTTTACCGATTATTCAATTTCTCAAAGTGCATTGAGCTCTGAAAGCACCTTGTTGATATCCATGCCGTGAACAACACAAGCATCTGCAATGCTCTCCATTTGAGCTGAGGGGCAGCCCACGCAGTGCATTCCGTTGCGACGAAGCACCTCGTCCGCACCGTTGACAGTTCTTAAAATCTCGCCGATAGTCATATCCTTCGTTACCATTATCGTTTCCTCCTTGATGATTACTGTATAAAGTGTGAAGTAGTTTTTACAATTTTATTCCTTGAATGTAAAAATCAGTTGAACTTTCTGAACTTTTCCGGAATACCCTCGCCCATTGCCGTGTATTCAGAGATTCTTGCGCCCAGTACGAAAGCCTCTTCCTTGGAAAGTCCTTTTTCAAGGCCTGCAAAAAAGCCTGCCACCAGCGCATCCCCTGCGCCTACAGGGTCAGCCGCCTTGCCCTTCTGAGTCTGATATGTACAAAACGTTCCGTCCTCCGAGATGAACATTGCGCCCTTCTCTCCCATTGACACGATTACGTTGGAGGCGCCCTTTTCAATAAGCGACGTTGCCGCAGATTTGATCTCCTCGTCATCAGAAAGAGTCCTTCCCGCAATTTCCTGAAGCTCTTCAAGATTAGGCTTTATCAAGAAAGGTCTGTGCTTTAACGTGCTCAGAAGAAGCTCACCGCAGGCATCCACAGCAAAGCGGGCCTTACGGGGCAATACAGCCTGCTCCAAAAGCACCTCGTACACGTCGTTTTTAAGACCGTTTACTATGCTGCCGGAAAAGATTACCATGTCATCCTCGTTAACATCGCCGAAAAGTGATATCAAAGCCTCCAGATCTTTTTCAAAAGCAGAGGGTCCTTGGCCGTTAATCTCCGTGCAGGAAATATTGCCTTCGCCGTCCTCGATAATGATTTTCGTATTGATTCTTGTCTCGCCTTTTGAGAGCCTTACGAAGGAAGCTGATACGTCATCGTCCGCAAGTCCTTTTTCAATAAGATAGCCTGTGTTTCCTGCAACAAAGCCCAGAGCCTTGGTTGAAATACCGAGACGCTTTAATATAAGCGACACGTTAACGCCCTTGCCGCCTGTTGAAGCAGTGCTTTTCTTTGCCCTTGAAAGAGAGCCCTCTTCGGGGAACTTTTCAACGTATATTCTGTGGTCGATTGCCGGATTAATTGTTACAGTGTAGATCATAATAAGTCCTCTTTCTTGTATTTTTTTAAATTTTAAAACTTTACATATTCACTTTGCTTTGCTATGTTAAGCAGAATTCCCATAGCGCCCATTATCATTATAAGAGACGTTCCGCCGTAGCTGAAAAACGGCAACGCAACGCCTGTTACAGGGATAACTCCCGAAACAACGCTTATATTCATTACCGCCTGCAGGCCGATAATGGTAGAAATGCCTGCCGCCACCATTGAAGCGAATTTATCAGAGGAATAGGCTGCCGCCTTGTAGCCTCTGCAAACCAAGAGCACGAACAATGTGATAACGATAACCACACCCACAAAGCCCAGCTCCTCTGCAATGATTGCAAAAATAAAGTCGTTGTACGACTCCGGCAGGTACAGATACTTCTGAATACTTTTTCCGTAGCCTCTGCCGAAAAGTCCGCCTGAGCCGATAGCGCGCAGTGAGTTCTGTATCTGATAACCGTCGCCTGCGGTGTCAAGAGTTTCGCTGGAGTTACCAAAGGAGCTCTGAAGGTAGGTCATGACCCTCTGTCTTGCGTGAGGGAATACTGCAATCATCGTAACAGCCGCCCCTGCTCCTACGCCCAAGGTGGTCGCAAAGATACTCATTTTTATTCCGCCGAAAAACATCATTGCCACGGCGATAGCGCCCATGATTACGATACCGCTGGTGTGCTTTTGCACCGCAAGGGAAGCAAAAACCACACCTACCGGAACGAGAACCGTTACAAGACCGAACCAGCCCATCGACTTTTTTCCGAGCTTGTCGTCAGACAATATTGCCGCAATAAAAAGTACCAATGCAATCTTCATAAGCTCCGAGGGCTGAAATTCAATAAAACCAAGGTCTATCCATCGCCTTGCGCCGTTGTGCTCTGCGCCTAAAGGCGTGGCTGTGATAAACATTAACGCCAATGAAAAAATAAATATCGGCACCGCAAGTTTTTTGTATATGCGGTAATCCACAAATGACGCTCCCACCATTGCAACAATTCCTATTATTGCGTAAATAAACTGGTTGGTCATTATGGTATATGCGTCGGAGGTCTCACTTAAATAGCTTGATTTTACGTAGCTTGCGCTGGCAACCATAAGCGTACCAAGGCCCAGCAAAGCCAGTATGTAAAACAACAAAACGTAGTCAAATTGATATTTTCTGTATTCTGCTTTCAAGACACCAACCTCCTTTCGATTTTTCTTTTTAGTAATTTACTTTATTACGAAATACGTAACGATACAACAGAGCAACGTAAAGCCCCAGAACATATAGGTAACCTTGGTTTCACTAAAGCCCAGCTGCTCAAAGTGATGGTGAATAGGCGCCATCTTAAAAAGTCTCTTGCCGTGGGTCAGTTTGAAATAGCCCACCTGAAGCATTACCGACAAGGTTTCAATAACGAAAAGCAAGCCTGCTCCCACGAAAAGAAAGGGGTGCTTAAGATATATTGCAGAGGCCGCCAACGCTCCGCCAAGGGCAAGAGAGCCGGTGTCTCCCATAAACACCTTTGCAGGGTAATGGTTAAATATCATAAAGCCTAAAAGTGCGCCGCACATTGCCGCAGAGAAAGCCGCAACACCGCCGTTGGGGATTTCAAACATTGCCACCAACGTGAAAAACATAAATACGATAAAGGATGACCCTGCGCAAAGTCCGTCAAGGCCGTCCGTAAGGTTTACTGCATTAGTACAGGCAAGCAACATGAATATTACAAAAGGAATGTAAAAATACCAAAGATCCAATGCGCCGTGAAGTCCGAAAAAGTTGAACTCAATCTCAGAGCCTACGTCGGAGAAGAACTGCAGATACGCCGCAAAGCCTCCCGAAACGATAAACAGAGCCAGCATCTTCTGATACCAGAGAAGTCCGTCCTTGCTCTTTTTTACCACCTTTATGAAGTCGTCAAGGAAGCCGACAAAGCCAAAGCCCACCGTTACAAAAAGAATAGGCAAAACGCTTTTCAGGTCAAATACAAAAAACAACAGCACCGAAACTATTATTATGGGCGTCAAAAAAATAAGTCCGCCGATGGTGGGAGTTCCGTTCTTTTTAAGATGGGTCTGAGGACCGTCGTCACGCACGGTCTGTCCGAATTTAAGTCGTCTCAGAAGAGGTATGTATATAGGGCCGGCAATCACCGCCAGGGCAAATGAAACCAGCAACGCAATCAATTCAATGTACATAATAAATCACCTGTATCGTCCTTCGTTTTCGTCAAAAACCGCCTTTTCAAGAGCCTTTGTCACCAATGACATATTCATTGCATGAGAGCCCTTTACAAGGATCGTGTCTCCCTTTGACAGTTTTTCACACATAATTTCAGCAGCCTTTTCAGAGGTCTCCGCAGTCACTACCTCGCCGTCAGTCTTTTTACTCATATACCCACCGGCAATGAACTTCTGAGAAGTCTGCCCTACTGTAATAAGCAGGGAAACTTTTGCCTCTGCAGCCGCCGCGCCAACGTCCTTGTGAGCCTGCTCCGTCATGCTTCCCAGTTCAAGCATATCGCCTAAAATTGCCACCGCCCTTGAGCCTTTCTTCTCCGCAATGCTCCTTAGCACGTAAAGAGAAGCCTTCATTGACTCCGGACCTGCGTTATACGTGTCATCAATTACCGTAAGTCCGTTTTCAAGAGTCTTTATTTTCTGCCTTACAGAGTTTTCTGTATTGACACCTGCAATTCCCGAAACGATGCTTTCCGTGGAAAGTCCGCAAAGATATCCGCAGCTTGCCGCCGCAAGTGCATTATACACGTTATGTATGCCCGGAATCAATACCTTTGCCTCAGCAATTTCCCCGTTGGGAAGATTAAGTCTGAAGCTGTATCCAAAGTCGTCCTCTTTAATATCGGTGGCTCTTACGTCACAATTTACACCTGTGCCGAAATAAATAATCTCCGGAGAATTTCCGTACTCCGAAAGAATCTCTTTCACGTGATCCCTGTCTCTTAAAAGCTCGTCATCACCGTTTAAAATAACGGTCTTTACGGAAGGCGCTCCCCCAAGCTCAAGCTTTGCCCTTAATATGTTCTCCCGGCTACCCAGAAGCTCCAGATGGGCAACGCCGATATTCGTTATCACACCAAAAGAAGGACATGCAATATTTGCAAGGTACTCAATTTCTCCAAGGCCTCGCATACCCATTTCCACCACAGCAGCGCCGTGTTCCTCACCCAGCTGCAACAAGGTTTTTGGAAGGCCGATTTCATTGTTGAAATTCGCCTTGGTTTTCAGGGTATTGTATTTCTGAGAAATTACCGCCGCCACCATTTCCTTGGTACTGGTCTTTCCCACGCTTCCCGTAACTGCCGCCACGGGAATGTCAAACTTTTCACGGTAGGCTTTGGCAATAAGCCCCAGAGCCTTCAGCGTATCATTAACGATAATGATAGAAGAAACGCTATCACCACAGGACTTTAATATCAGCTCTGCTTTTTCATCATCAAGACTGCAAACCACAGCGCCTACGTTCTTTCTGCAGGCCTCTTCCGCAAAATCATTGCCGTCAAAGCGTTCGCCCTTCAGCGCCACGAATACTTTTTGCGAATTTTCCTCAAAATTCTCCGTTATCTCCCTTGTGTCCGTGGTAAGGGCTTGCAATATTTTATTATTTTCTGAACCTTTAATAGTTCCTCCGCAAACGTCACACAGTTCCTTTGCCGTAAATCCTAACATTTCTGACCTCTTAATAAAATTTCTCCAATGCCTCTTTTACCACGATGCGCTCATCAAAATGAACGGTTTTGTCCTTAAAAATCTGCTCTGTTTCGTGGCCTTTTCCTGCAAGTATTATCACGTCGCCGGGCAGGGCATTTTTTACAGCATACTCTATTGCTTCCCGTCTGTCAACAATGCAGACGTAGGGTTTTCCTGTCCCGATAATGCCTTTTTCAATGTCACGGACAATGCTTTCGGGATCCTCAGAGCGAGGGTTATCAGAGGTAATAATCGTAAAATCAGCCTGCTCCCCGGCAGTCTTTCCCATAAGCGCTCTGGGACGGTTTCTGTCCCCTCCGCAGCCGAATAAAAACACCACTCTTTTTGCAAAGCCTCTGGCCGCCCCGATAATATTTATAAAGCTGTCGGGATTGTGAGCATAGTCTATCATCACCGTAAAATCACGGCCCGTAGGCACTATTTCAGCCTTTCCCTTTACAAAAACTTTGGAAAGACCTTCCGCAATTTTCTCCATGCTTATTCCGCCGAGGAAACAAGCCCCTGCCGCCGCCAGAGAATTATAAACCGTAAACCTTCCCGGAACCGGCACATTTATATGAGTCAAAGGACACTTACCTACAATATCATACTCAACGCTGTCGTTATTAAGCACCACGTTAACGGCACGGAAATCGCAACTTTCCTCAATGCCGTAGGTAAACATTTCACAGCGAGCCCCCTCCATCATTACGGTTGCATAAGGGCTGTCAACGTTCACAAGGCCCTTGCGGCACATCTTAAAAAGCTTAGCCTTCGCCCTTGCGTAATCGTCCATATCTCTGTGCTCATTCTCCCCTATATGGTCAGGAGAAAGATTCGTGAAAATTCCTATTCCGAACTCACAGCAAGCGACACGACCAAGGTTAAGACCCTGAGAAGACGCCTCCATAATGCAAGTCTTTACGTTTTCAGAAACCATCTCCCTGAGAAGAGGCTGGAGCACGTTAGCCTCGGGAGTGGTGCGTTCAGTCCTGATAAGTCGGCCGCCTATCATATTGCCCATAGTTCCCACAAGGCCTGTTTTTACCCCTGCATTGTCGTAAATGCTTTTAATCATATATGACGTGGTTGTTTTTCCTTTCGTACCGGTAATACCGAGAAGCATAAGGTCACCTGACGGATGCTCCGAAAGGTTGTCGGAAAGAAGCGCCAATGCATATCTGGTGTCATCGGTAAGGATGAAACAACGTTCACTATACTTTAACGATAATTCATCAAAGTACTTTTCGTCCTGCACCACCACCGCAGAGGCTCCGTTTTTCACTGCGCTCTCTGCAAATTCGTGTCCGTCCCGGACAAAGCCCTTAATGCAGACGAAGCAATCCCCCGTAGAGGCGATTCTGTTATCGGTACATATCCTGTTCACGGCAACGTCCTCATTGCCGGAAATCTTTATTATATTCAGTTTTTTTGTAACATCACGTAATTTCACAGGTCAATCCTCCACAACGTCTACATTATCTCCGCTTTCCATATCATTGTCAACAAGTCGCAGACTTATTACTGTACCCTTATCAACAATCTCGCCGGGCATAATATCCTGCTCGACTACGGTTCCCCTGCTGACGGCATACATATTAAGCCCCAATGCAGTAACGTATTCGTGAGCCTCGTCAAGAGTATAACCTACAAGGTTCGGCACTCTCACCTTGCCCGGAGATTGCCCCACAAGCTCTTCGCTGGTATAAAGAATAATCGTACCCTCTCGCACGATCATCGTGTCCTTCTCAGGGAACTGCGCAACCACAGTAGCATTCTCAGAGGTATCGCCCACCACCTCATAACGGTAATGTCTTGAACTGCTCTTGAGCTCTACGATAGCGTCCGCCAAGGACTTTTCCACAAGGTCGGGAGCCATATATACGTTAATGAGGGTTTTAAGATCCGCCTCAGAATATTTCTTTTCAACGCCGAGGTATTCAAGAGATTTTTTCACAATCTCACCTGCAGTTCTTGCCGCCTGAAGACCGCCGGATACGTTGCCTACGGTAGGATGATCCAGCACAACAAGCACCACAAGCTCAGGGTCATCCGCAGGGGCAATTGCCGAAAATGATACAACGTAGCGCCCTGTGCTGTCCGTCTGCTGAGTTTCTGACGTTCCTGTTTTTCCTGCCACACGATAGCCTGAAACGTAAGCGCGGTTTCCACCGCCGATATTTACAACGTCCTCCAGCATTTTCAGTACGGTTTTTGAAGTCTTTTCCGAAATAACACGGCGGACTTCCTTGGTTTCGTAAGTCTTTACAGTATTGCCCTCGCTGTCACACAGCTCCTTTACAATCCGGGGCTCGTAGAGAGTTCCGCCGTTTGCAATGGCGCAATACGCCGTTGCAAGCTGTATGGGAGTAATTGTAAATCGCTGACCGAATGCCGTTACCGCAAGGTCGATTTCCGTAGGAGAATCGTGCATAACGCCCACCGCTTCTCCCGAAAGCAATATATTTGTCCTCTCAGTAAAGCCAAAGGATCTTACGTATTCATAATATTTGTCAACACCCACACGAAGGGCCGCCCTTGCCATAATCGGGTTGCAGGAGTTTGCCACCGCAAGAGAAAAGGTTTCAGAGCCGTGACCCACACGCTTCCAGCAGTGAATAGTCCAGCCTGCCAGGGAAAGGGGCTCGTCACTGAAGGTCGTTTCAGGTGTTACAACGTTTTCCTCAAGGGCCGCGCAGGCGGTAATTGACTTAAACGTAGAGCCGGGCTCGTAGGTATCTGTAAGCGCGTTATTTCGCCACACAAAGGAGCTCAATATGTTTGCCGTTTCATCAGTTCCGGGGTCCCAGAGGTAGTCGTCAATGTTCTCAGGACACTCCCAGGGGTCGTTAAGATCAAAGGAGGGGTTGGATGCCATGGCAATAACGTCAGCGTTGTCAGGGTCCATAACGATTACAGCGCCGCCTTCAATTATGCCAAAATCCGCCACCGCATTGGCAAGTGCCTCTTCGGCTATAGCCTGAATCGTTGCATCAATCGTAAGCGTTACGTTTTTGCCTTGAACAGGCTCTACTCTCACAATGTCCTCGCCTGCAATCTCATTGCCGCTGGCGTCAAGCACGGAAAGAACTCTTCCCGGAGTTCCCGAAAGCTCCTCATCAAGGGCAACCTCAATGCCGCACACAAGACCCTGGTCGTCATTTCCCGTAAATCCGATAACGTGGGATGCAAGGGAGCCGCCCGGATAATATCTTTTCGTATCATCCTCAACGGTAATGGAATCAAGGTCCTTCTCATTTGCCCAGGCCCTTATTTCGTCACCTTTTTTTGTGTCTACGTTAGTTGCAACAGTCCAATAATTCTGTTTCTTTTGTATCCTCTCAAAAAGAGTTTCGTATTCAAGGTCTAAAACCTCTGAAAGCTTCTCACAAATATCCTTTTGAAGCGCTGTGACACCGCCGGGATAATCTTCGCCTTCTTTTTTTACCGTATTTCTGCTGACGGTAATGGTATTTGCAGAGACAGTCACCGCCAAGGGTGTTCCGTTTCTGTCGTATATATTTCCTCTTGCCGCAGATATGGTCTTTCCTCTGTGGTGAAGGTTGTAGGCATCCTCCTGAAGCTCCTCCCCCCTTACAAACTGGAGAATTGCCATGTGGCCTACCAGCAACACCATAACCGCAGAAAAGGCAATCTTTGCCACCGCAACGCGGGTCTGAGTACCCTTTGACGTATTAAGGCTTCCGTTAAGGGAGAAAAAATTCTTTAATTTTTCCGGAAAACTTTTTTTACCCATTTATAATCGCGCCTCCTGACGCTGTCCACTATAATAATTATTCCGCCAAAAATAAAAAAGAACGGCTACTTGCACTTTGTATCCGTTCTTCTCTGTTTAATTGATCAATTATACTTATTTCTGTGCAGCGAAATCAATTTTCCCAAAGAAGCGACTTACGCTCTCAGATAAGTTATTGTACCACACGCCCTCGCCTGCAGCGACGCTCTCATTGGTCTTATGAATCACTGTCATATCGGAAGGTGTGATAGTAACGTTAACGGTCTGATACTTCTGAGGCTTCTGGAGTCCAAGATCCAACGCAACCGCATCAGCATCAATCTCGTTAAGGCTTGACTCAAGCTTTGTCTTGTCGTCAATTATCGTCTCGCTCACAGCAGCAGTCTCTTTATTAAGAAGTCTTGTCTGCTTGGAAATTTCAAATATTGAAGAAAACCTTATAATTGCAGTTATACCCAGAAGAACTACTGCAAAGGTTGCGGCAATACATACCGCATTGGCTCTCTTTGCCATACGCATCTCTTTTACTTCCTTTGCCGTAAATGTTTCCTCTACGGTTAAAGGCTTTTCGTATACGCCGATTTTCCTTGAATCATCAGGCTTATACTCAGGGATAATATTAATTTGTCTTGCCGCCTGAGAACTTGTCGCAGCTGCATAAATTTGGTTTCTTTTGTACTCATCAGCCGCCATGGCGGTTCCTCCCTTTTGTGCTTTGAAAAAATTTTATCTTTTGTACCTTATGAATTTATCTTTTGTACCTTATTGAGTTATCTTTTGTAAATTTAAATTTTATCTTTTGTACCTTGTTGTTTTTATCTTTTGTGTGAACGGTTTATTTTCGCTCAAAAATTCTGAGCTTTGCGCTTTTAGAACGCGGATTCACAATACATTCGTTTTCTGTGGGAAGTATAGGCTTTGAAGTCACCGTTTTTCCCAAAGATTTTTTGCCGCACACGCACACCGGAAAGTCCGGAGGACAGGTGCAAGGTCTTTCAGCTTCTTTAAAAAGTTGCTTTACCAGTTTCTCCTCTAACGAGTGAAACGTTATTATGCAAAGTCTGCCTTGGGGCTTAAGAAGCTTTATGGCCTTCTCTATTGCCTCGGCAAGAACGTCAAGTTCCCGGTTGACCTCAATTCGCAGTGCCTGAAACGTTCTCTTTGCAGGGTGCCCGTCCCGCCTTGCGGCAGCCGGTATTGCCTTTTTGATTATCTCCACAAGCTGAAACGTGGTTTCAACGGGAGCTTTTCTTCTCTCCTCTACGATAAACGAGGCAATGCGCTTTGCCCACTTCTCTTCACCGTACCTGAAAATCACGTCAGCGATTTCCTTTTCGGAGTACTTGTTTACAATGTCGTAGGCCGTGAAATCGTTTCTCCGGTCCATTCGCATGTCAAGCTTTGCATCAAACCTGTAGGAAAAACCTCTGTCCTCGGTATCGAATTGATATGATGAAACACCAATATCAAGCAAAATACCGTCAACACCGTCAATCCCAAGCTCTTCACAAACAGCATCCATCTCGGAAAAGTTCGCCCTGACGGTTTTGAAAGCTCCTTCCGTCTGAACTTTTGAAAGCCTCTCCGATGCCACTGCCAATGCGTCTCCGTCCTGATCTATACCAATCAGAAGGCCGCCCTTGCCAAGCTTTTCAAGAATGTGACTGCTGTGACCTGCTCCGCCCAGAGTACCGTCAATATAAACGCCGTCAGGCTTTATCGCAAGACCCTCCAGACATTCATCAAGAAGCACGGACACGTGGTGAAACTCAATATTATCTTGCTCCGACATAATCTATTGCCTCCTGTACAGCCGCCATATCAAGAGCTTCCTCAAGCTTGTTGTATTCAGCCTTGTCCCATATCTCAACACGGTCCATACAACCGACTGTAACAGTCTCTTTTTCAAGTCCTGCCTTCATACGAAGCTCAGGAGGAAGTTGAAGTCTTCCCTGAGAATCACAACGCGCATCTTTTGCAGAATTGATAAAGAGCATCAGCAAACCTTGCACACCGGGTTTACCTTCAGCTTTTGCTTTTGCAATGTTGGCATAGAGCTTATCGTACTCTTCCCTTGAATAGATACGAATACACTTCGTATCGCTTCTGGTGATAACAAACTCCTCTCCCAACTGTTCGCGGAAAGACTGGGGCACGATCAAGCGACCCTTGGCATCTATTGAGTTTTCATAATAACCCGTAAGCATGTCTTTTCCCTCTCCGCAATATGCAAAAAGCAACGCTCAAATTAAGCGCAGCCCAGCATTTTGCATCTTTTGTACATTAAAAAATTCATCTTTTGTGTTTTAAATAAAATTTTATCTTTTGTAGTGTTCTCACCGTCTGAACAACGGCTTTTTCTTTAGTAAAAATTTAATCTTTTGTACTTTTTCCGCTTTTCGCGGCTTATCTTTGGTAATTTTCAAACGTTTCAGGGATTATCCAGGGCTCAAACACCATTTTTTGGTTTTCAAACGCCACTTGACACCACCGGTTCGTTTATGTTTCGATTATAGCACATAAAATTACATTGTGCAACCCCTCTTTTTCAATTTTTTTCATTAAATATCAATTTTTTTCCTGAATTTATAAATGAGTCAGTGACCTGCCCCCTGACTCACTCAAAAAAAACCTATAGCTAAGGGCTTTTTTTGTTTTTAGGTGGCGCTTTGGTTCCGCAAACACACCGGCACCATTATGAGTCAGTGACCTGCCCCCTGACTCACGATATATAAAAGCATTTGCAAAAACAGCATTGTGTGATAAAATAATCATTGTAAAACAAGCACGGAAAGGAATTACCGTTTTGGCTAAGAAAATAACTACTATTATCCCCAAGGAAGAAATAGAAAAGCAATATCATTTCATGCAGAGCGTTCAGTCAGAAAACGAAAGGATTGCCGCATCGAAAGGAAAAAGAAATGCAAAAGCATTCGTGAGGACCTTCGGCTGCCAGATGAACGAGCATGACTCAGAAAAGATAAGCGGCATGCTGACTTCAATGGGCTACGAAATAACCGATTGTCAGGAAGATTGCGACATTATCGTGTTTAACACCTGTTGCGTAAGAGAAAATGCAGAGGAAAAAGTATTCGGTCACCTCGGCGCACTGAAAGGTCTTAAAAGAGCCAATCCGGACCTCATTATCGTTGTGTGCGGATGTATGACGGAACAGCCTCACATCGTTGACGAAATCAGAAAAAAGTACAAAAACGTTGACCTTGTTTTCGGCACGCACAATCTTCATCGTTTTCCTGAGCTTATATATAACGTAATGACCTCCCGTGTCAGAACCTACGAAACCTCACGCACAGACTCAGAGGTAGCGGAAGGTATGCCGGTGAAAAGAGATAGTAACATCAAGGCCTGGGTGACGATAATGTACGGCTGCGACAATTACTGCTCATACTGTATTGTCCCCTACGTCCGCGGACACGAGAGAAGCCGCCGCCCCGAGGATATTCTTAAAGAAATAAAAGAACTTCAGTCTCAGGGCATAAAAGAAGTCACGTTGCTTGGCCAGAACGTAAACTCCTACGGAAAAGACCTTGAGCCCGCCGCCACTTTTGCAGGACTCCTTGACCTTATCTGCAAGGAAACAGACATTCCAAGGATTCGTTTTATGACCTCGCACCCAAAGGACATTTCGCCGGAGCTTATTGACACCATGGCGAAGCACCCCGCTATCTGTGACCAGCTCCATCTGCCGGTTCAGAGCGGAAGCACAAGACTCCTTGAAAAAATGAACAGGCGCTACACAAAGGAGCGATACCTTGATATTATTAATAATGTAAAGAAGAAGATACCAGGCATTTCCCTTACCACGGATATTATTGTGGGCTTCCCCGGTGAAACAGAGGAGGATTTTGCCGAAACCCTTGACCTTGTGGAGAAGGTCGGCTACGACAATGCCTTTACCTTTATTTATTCAAAGCGAACAGGCACTCCTGCTGCAAGTTATCCGGATCAGGTTCCCGATGACGTTGTAAAAGAACGGTTCGACAGACTTCTGGCTCTTCAGAACGGAATTTCCCGCCGTATCAACGACACCTACGAAGGAAAGATTGTGGAAGTTCTCACCGAGGGCCTCAGCAAGAACAACACCGACAGATACACCGGAAGAACAGGCGGCGGAAAGATAGTCAACTTCACAGCCCCCTACGACGTTACGGGAAAGATTGTAAACGTAAAGATCACCCACATCCAGACATGGTCCTTGGAGGGAGAATTGATTGAAGATGAAAAATGATTTAAAGAACATAGAGTGCTTTTTGCTGGACATGGACGGCACCATATACCTTGACGATAACGTTATTGACGGAACTCTTGAATTTCTTGAAACGTTGAAGAAGCAAGGAAAGCGAGCCTTCTACATTACGAACAATTCTTCCCGCACTGCAGAAGAATACGTAAAAAAGTTGGCAAAAATGAATATACAGGCCTCCACCGATGACTTTTTCACCTCTGCAGATGCTCTGGTATATTTCCTTAACAAAATGAACGCAGGAAAGAAGGCCTTTATTTTGGGAACTCCTGCCTACGAAAAATTTATGGAGAACAAAGGCTTCACCTTGGTAAAGGAGTATACAGAAGTCCCGGAAGAAAGACCCGACACCGTTATACTCGCCTTTGATACTACCCTCACCTACGAAAAACTCAGAATTGCCTGCGATTATATTAAAGAAGGCGTGCGGTACGTTGCCACCCATCCCGATATGGTGTGCCCTGCTGCCAATGGAAAAACCATTCCCGACGCAGGCTCTTTTATGCTCCTTATAGAAGGCGCCACAGGAAAGCGGCCGGAGCTTATCGCAGGAAAGCCGGACCCCTGTATGGTAAATATGATCTGCGAGCTCACAAACTGTCCCAAAGAAAAAGCGGCAGTAATCGGAGACCGACTCCACACAGATATCCTTTCAGGAATTAACGCAGGAGTGAACACCATCTGCGTTCTCACGGGAGAAACCACAGAGGAGACCCTATTAACCTCTCCCGTAAAGCCGGATTACGTTTTAAACAGTATAAAAGACCTTGCAGAAATAATAAAATAAGGAGGACACAATAATGTTTAAAATAGGTTGTCACCTTTCAGCCTCAAAAGGCTACGCTCACATGGCCAAGGAAATACTCTCCATTGGCGGCAATACGTTTCAATTCTTCACAAGAAATCCCCGTGGCGGAAAAGCAAAGGACATTGACCCCAAGGACATAGAAAAATACAAGGAACTGGCAACAGCCGGAAACATACCCGTGATTCTGGCACACGCTCCATACACCCTTAACCCCTGCGCTAAAGACCCGGGCATCAGAGAATTTACAAAAAACACAATGGCCGATGACCTTTCGCGTCTTGAATACACCCCCGGCAGCCTTTACAACTTCCATCCGGGAAGCCACGTAGGCCAGGGCATTGACGAAGGCATCCGCCTTATCTCCGAAATGCTTAACGAAATTCTGACAGAAAATATGACTACCACAGTTCTTCTTGAAACAATGGCCGGAAAAGGCAGCGAGGTGGGAAGTCAGTTTGAAGAACTTCGCAGGATAATTGACAACGTGACCCTCTCACACAAACTTGGAGTCTGCCTTGACACATGCCACGTTAACGATGCAGGCTACGACGTTGTAAACGACCTTGACGGTGTTCTTGAAAAATTTGATAAATTTATCGGTCTTGACAGACTGACGGCAATCCACGTAAACGACAGTAAAAATCCTTTTGCCGCCCACAAGGACAGGCACGAGAAGCTTGGCGAAGGCTACATCGGCTTAGACGCTTTTGAACGAATAATAAACCACCCTGCCCTTAAGGAGCTACCCTTTTATTTAGAAACACCTCACGAAGAAATTTCAGGCTACGAAAAAGAAATTTCAATATTAAAGAATTTACGGAAATAAAAAAAGTAACCGCTTGATTACAAAAAAGTATCAAGCGGTTTTTCATATCTATTCTATTATATCAGTTGCCTGAAGGCATTTCCGACACTGCCGGAGTTTCAGTGGGCAAAGGTTCAGTCGGAACCTCAGTAGGCACGTCAGTAGGCGTCACCGTTTCCGTAGGCATCTCCGAACCGGTGGGATCATCAGATGCTGTGGGAGTATCCGTTACGTCTGCCGTTCCCGTATCTGTAGGAGTCTCCGAGCCGGTAGGATCATCAGATGCTGTGGGAGTTTCCGAACTGTACGGATCATCTGTGCCGGGTGTAGCGCTGGGATCTTCAGAACCAACGGGCACATCCGTGGAAGGTGTAGCGCTGGGATCCAGAGTTTCAAAAGGATCTGCCGTTGCAGAAGGATCAACAGTTTCATTAACGTCAGGAGTTGCCGTTTCAACAGGATTCTCCTCACCGTACATAATGTATGAAACCTTGCCCAAAGAAGTCTTGATATACCCTTGGCTCTTGCTTATCTCGTAATTATAGCGGGCACCCTCAGAAGATGCAGTCTTTGCAAGTTGGCTCACGTTCAGGACAATCTGAGACGAGCCGTCATCGCAACCGTATACTTTAACGTAAACTGCGCCTTCATAATAGGTTATATTAATCTTTACAGGAAAATCTCTTGTGTTTCTGATTTTAAGATCTTCGCCTGAAGAACTGCTTACAAAAGCATCAAAACCGATTATGCCGAAGTTGGGATAATACTTATTATTAGTATGCTCAGTAATCGTAAGATTGCTCTTAAGAGCTGCAGTATAAAGCGCAGATGCCACCTGAGACACACCGCCGCCGACAATCTTCGTTCCGCCGTTCTGAACGTTTTCATAGGCGTCCACGTAGCCGTTACCACGGTTCACCGCACCGATAATTCCAAGGAAACTGAAGCTGTCATTAGGAAGAAGCTCTACCGTTCCGAAAGAGTATGCCGCATTTGACATGTTCTTGTTTCGCTCTTCCTGACCTACCCAACCGGACTCACTGTAAGAGTCGTCCTCGTTTTCGGAGATCACTTCCGTAATACGCTCCTCATAAAGTCTGCCCTCAAGGTAACCTCTCGTTTCAGCGGGATCAATGTATACAAATTCCAGCTCCGCATAGCCAATATCCTCACCGTAATTGATACGGCTCACAAGGGAATTCAATTCCTCAAGATCAAGCTCCCTGCCCTGAACGTGGTTTGCTACCACTACGCGGCCGTTGCCGTCTTTGTAGTAATACGCGCTTTTTGGTGCAGAATACACAGCATCGTATATCGTCTGGGGAGATAATGCCTGAAACTGATCCAATTCAGTATCAATCTCCACCTCAATATCCTTCATAACCACCGCATCGTCGTCACCAAGCTCAACTATCTCCGCCTGGAAGGTTGCAAGAGCCGCATGCAGATCACCCTTAAACTTTGACATATCAATTCTGGTGCCGTGCTTTCCTGATGTAAAGGAAACAGAGTCACTGTGTATAGCAAAGCTCGGGTCTACTGACTCAGAAAAACTAATATCAGTAGCAGAGGCCACCACGTCGTCAAGCTTATCGTTTACAATCTCGTAAGCAACACCAATGGTGACGTTGTTCTCTTTCAAATCCTGTATTGCTCTTATCCTGCTAAAACCGCTTCCCTCACGGGCAATGCCGTATGCTTCAGCGGCAATGTCAGCCGCCTTAGGACATATTACAAAATCAGTCAAGGGATAAGTTTTCTTTGTTTCACCCACGGTAATGATAATATGAGCATTCTCCACAGGGTCAATATACGTTTCCTGAACGTACTTTTCCACCTGAGACTTTGTCATTCCGCCAAGGTCTTTATTGTTAAGGAGAACGCCTTCGTATACCTCGTTGCCACCCAGAAACTTATTCACAGTGCTTATCGTGGCGCTGATAACGAATACCAGAAAAATTGCGGCAATAATTGACGTGATTACAATGCTCTTTACAGCCTTCCCCTTGTATACGTTCTCAGAAAAGTCTGCGGCATATTCCTCATCCTCCTCATCATCAGACTCGTCCTCGTAATCATCATCTTCGTAATCTTCATATTCGTAGTCGTCATCCTCATAGACTTTCTCTACCTCTGCGACAACGTCCTCGTCATCGGAAAACATATCATTGTCGTCAGTAAACAAGATATCCGAAGCACCCGCATCCTCAGTGTAATCGTAATTACCCTCCGCAAACACTTCAAAAAGAGAGTCCTCCTGACCGCTTTGCTCCTCAGAGGGCGAAACGTATCCACCGGCAGGCTCCTCTTCCTTGGTAAACTCCTCGAAAAAGTCAGCAGGATCCGCAGGCAGTTCCTCATCATCGTAATTGTAGCCATTTTCCGCAATTTTGGAAAAGTCATACCCACCAAAGGCAGACAGTCCGTTAAAGCCGAAATGACCTGTTGACTCAGAGAATGAGTGATCCGAAAAATCATCATTTCCTGAGTTATTACTGTCAGACGACATCATTATATTTTTTTCAGCCTTCTTCCCATCAGCGGAGAAAAAGCCAAAAGCATCAAATTTGTCCTCATACATCATTTCTGTGTAGTCTATGCTCCCATACTTTTTTTCGTTTTTCGCACTTACCACTGCCTCAAAAAAGACAGGATCATGCTGAAAAAACATCCCTGTGCCTTGATTATCACTGCGGGATTCCTGAGCGCCGGAAAACATTCCATTAACCGACATAACTTCCTCACTTTCTTCATGCGGGAAAAATTCCCTGTACCTCATTTCTTGCAAACATACAATGTTTCAAGAATCTCCTCGTTTGTAACTTATCTATTTATCTTAGGTATATTTTTCTATTGATTATTCATCAATATTATATGTTATTTTTTTGCTTTCTTTCAGAATTGCGCCGTTTCTCTCTCCCAATATCCTGAGTGACAGCTCGTCATTATTTTCCAATATTCTCGTTCCGCAATCAAAGTATGCGGTATTTGCGTCAACGTAAACCAGATCGTACAATTTCCCGTTCACAACGATTACGGTGTTGTCCGTAATTCCGCTGCCGTACAATACGTATCTGCCGTTCTGCTCAAAGGCCTCGTCTTTAACTATTTTTGAAATTGACAAAGGATACAATCCCACTTTATAAGAAGTATTTTTATACTCCTCCAAATTTGAGTTTGTTATCAGTGAATAGTAATCCACCATCGCCCTGGCTGCTTCGTATTGTTTCGCAGCCTTTCCGCCGTATACCTGATGAAACTTGTTGATAAACGTTCCGCTTATCTGGAGGTCATTGCAAAGCCTCGTAGAAAGCTGAGAAAGCTCCATATCCGCGTCTGACTTTTCTAAGTTTATATTGTTCCACGTAAAATACTGCGTTGTAAACTTTTCCTTTTCAGAAAGCTCATCATACTCATAAAACAGTTTCGGCAGGTGGTCGGAGTACATTATCACGTAAGTGGATTCTTCCCTCTCGCCAAGAGCTGTCATAAGGTTTTCCAGAGCCTTGTCAAAGGCCTGCAGCTGTGACACGTAATATGCCAGCTGTCCTTCAAACTCCTTGTCCTCTTCCGGAATACCGCTTATCTTCATAGTGTATTCAGACTCTTCAAGAGGAAAATAATTTCCATGGAGCTGAACCGTAACCGCCATAACGAAGTCATTACCCTCAGAATAGTCAAGCACGCCCAGAACTTCATCCACCAGCTTCTGGTCGTTTGCCCAGATAGCATTCTCTTTCTTCTCTACTCCGGACATACATTCATAAGGAATAAACGTATCAAATCCCAAATTTTCGTAAACTTCATTTCGAGAGAAAAATTCTCCCTGATAATTGTGAAGCGCAGTAGTCGTATATCCTTCTGCGTCAAAATACCTTACAAGACTGTCTACGCTGTTCTCATAAAGGTAGGACACGTAAGGATTATACCCCTTTGGCATACTGGTAAGACTTATACCGGTAAGAAATTCAAACTCACTTTTTACTGTCTGTCCGCCAAAAACCGGAACCTCAACCTTTCCGGAACTGTATTCCTCCGAAAGCTTTCTCAAAAAAGGAATCGGGTCCTCTTCGTATTTCAGTTCAGGATACTTTGCCGCAAACAGATACGGGTCAGCAAATGACTCCAGCTGAATAACTATCACGTTTTCAGCCTTTTTCCCAGCCACAGGCTCCTTATATTCTTTCTCCACAACAGAGAATATTTCAGAAAGAGACTCCTCGGAATACCCCTCCGGCATATCCACCCTGGAATTTATTGCATAATTTACAAAACAATAGGGAAAACCGTAATCAAAATAATTCTGCCTTACGAATTTCTCTACAGATTGCATATAACTGAGACCTCTGACGCCGGCAAATGACAGCAGGTTCACAACTGCCAGCACCACCACTGCAACGTAGGAGCAGGCATGAACCTTTCCGCCCTTGTCCTTTGTGGACAAAAACACAAGACCTGCAATAAGCGCCACAAAAAGAAGCACAAACAATATTATCGTAAAAATATTGTAATACTTGGTCAATGCGCTTAACGCATCAAACACCTGGAACACGTCAAGCAACAACACAGGCTCATAAACGTTGTTATATTTCAAAAAGCTTATAAAAGCCAGCACAATCCACACACAGGAGTACACCGTAAACGCATAACGCTTTTTCTTCACGATAAAGATGAACAGCCCGAAAAACAGCACCACCATAAAGTTCAAGGCGAATATATCAGGATTTTTCAGCAGTGACGCAAAAGGCGTATGCAAATTAAGGAACGGAGCCGTAATATCAATGCGGTGTATTAACTCTATCAGAAACGTAAGTCCCGTAAAAAGATAGAACCATGCACATATCCGTGTCATCACAGTTCTGGGAGTAGTATAATTGCCTTTCATTATCTCAAAGCGGAAAAAGCCTGACACGAGAGTCGCGCCTACTATCGCCGCAAAAATAATAACCCCATAAACAACACCTGACAAAAGAAGCATCCATACAGTCCACACGGTCATGCCCACGGCAAAAAGTGTCTTCCTGTACTTAGTCATAAACGCCGGTAATGTCAAAAGCAACAACGATATAGTCCTCGGAATAACATCTGCTATAACAAGCGGAAAGTCCTCAAGATTTCCGGCAGTCCACTTGGTAAAAAACAATGACACAAGGGCAAATACAAGATAAAAAGCCACCCACATAAAAAACTGCATGCGGTTTTTGTACAACACGGAAGCGCCCTGCTTAAGTTCAGAAAAAAACAGGAGTTTACGTTCTGCCCGCACAGCAAGCTTCTGTTCACGGGTAAGTTTTTCTTTTTTTCTTAATTTAAAAAACTTTTTCATAAGTACATGCCTCTCGTCAATGTCATTTACATTGTAATACTGCAACTTTCATTGTATCACAACGTCATAAAAAATCAACAGATTTGATTCAAAAGATATGCAATTTCATTATACATATCTGTTGAGGAATGGCCGTTAAGATATACGACAATATACTTTCTGTCTGTGTCAGAGTCTGCCGCCACACAGGTGTAGCTCACGCCGGACGCATTTGTAGAGCCTGTCTTTCCGCCAAGGACCTCGTAAACGTCACTCTGATACTTGTCTCCGTAGATAGGAACAGTAGACACAAGCTTCTTTCCGTTGCTGACAACGGCGCTTCTCATACAACAGGCATCAAACAAAACAGGATTCTTGTACGCCGCAACCATAAGCTTAACAACGTCCTCCGCAGTGGAATAGTTGTTGTGAAAACCGTTTCCGGTATCAAGGCCTATAGGGTTGTCAAAATGGCTGTCTTTCATCCCCATAGCTTTAGCTTTGCGATTCATAAGCTCAAGAAAATCAATTCCTGCAACCTCTGCCGTAGCATACTGCAACACAAGGGCCGCATCTCCGTATGACTTAATAATAAGCATCTTGAGATAATCTTCCACAGTATACGTCTCGCCTGCCTTAATGCCGAAACCGTCAATGTCAGAATCAGTCCTCATAAGCTCCAGCCACTCACTTTTTACAGTTATCTCCTGATCCGGTGAAAAATAATCCAGAGCAGTGAGACCTGTAAGCAATTTTGTAATACTTGCTATGTAAGTCTGCTTGTCTGCATTATGTGACATATAAATCTCTCCGGTCACAGCATCTGCAAGACAATACTCATTTCCTGAAAATGAAAAATCTATCTCGTCAAAGGCTGGAAGCACAGGCGCTTCCGTAGCAACAGGAGTTTCAACGGGCTTCCCGCCTGGACCGTCTGTTTCGATCTCATCTACCTCTCCACCGGCGGAAGGCGTCCCTCCCAGCACCAACGGAGGATAAGTCGCTCCTGCGGCCTCCTCTTTTTTTAAATTACAACTCGTCAAAAGGCTTCCCACGCTGCACACAGCCAACATCATTGCCGTTATACAGAGTCCTTTTTTTATAAGTACTTGCTTCTTTTCATGCATAATTCTTTCTGTCTCCCATAAAAAAACGTTTATATCAACTTCATCAATTACAAAAGCATTGAAATAATTCCGGCTTTTTCAAGCCCACCGATAATAAGCGAAGTATCGGCAACACCCTGAACGCTTCCGCCAAGCGCAAAGGAGAAGGCATACACAGCCACACACACTATATACACGATACCAAGGCCAATCACCGCTCCGGCAATAGCTCCGCCCCCTGCATTAAAGGTCTTTATCACAGGCAATTTGCTGACAATTTTCAGTGCAAACATCAACAGAGTAAGCAAAATCACTATAATAACGGCCACAAGCACAAAACAAAGAAGCTTCATAGTAAACTCTGCAGCAGCAACACTCACCTTTTTCATTTCATTTTCCGCAGTTTTCAAAGCCGCGCTGTCAGATTCGATAATTATCTTTTCCAGAAAAGACGGCAACCCCGCTTCTTTAATTATGTCCTCTCGCTTTTGCTCAAGCACCGGAACCGCTTTTTCTTCATATACGTCTTCAATATATGCAGTGACTTTCTGCTCAATTTTTTCATCAATCTCAGTAGCCGCAACAGCGTTATACACGATAGGGTTCAGCATTTGCGCAAGAACAACTGCAATAATCACGGAAGCAAGAGAAAACGCAGTCATTATAAGTCCCCTCTTGTAACCGATAAATATGCTCAGCGCCAATACGGCCACCATAACAATATCAAAAATCCAGTACATATAGCCTCCTATTGCTCTACAAAGTCAATGTAAAGATCTCCCTTTCCGTGAGTCACAAAAACGGAATATTCAGAAAGGAAGTACATTTCCGAAATATCTGACACACTTCCTTCGGAACACAGAACTTTTCCTTTTTCATCCAAAAACCAGACTTTATTTTCTGAGTACATTGTGAAATGTTTGCCGAAAGCCTTAACACCGATAATCGACTCAGTGTAGGTTTCTGTACTGATGATCTTTCCTTCAGAATCGCAGACCAGAACGTCACAACCGCCGTCACCGCTTCCGAAAACACTTACGCCAAAGCCGGTCTCTGCTGTATCCACAGAAAGAAGCTCCACACTGCCGGCCCCTTCTTTTATCACACGGAAAGCATCCTCCTCAGAAGCTCCCACCGTCATATCATTTTTTATATAAGCAAGCTGCTCCGGTCCTGCCGCGCAAAGAGTCTTCTCTGACACAAATCCCACGTAGGGCAACGCATACCCTTCCGTATACTTTGTGTAATAATTCTCTCCGCCGTCCATATCAATCAGACTGATAATACCCGTAATACTTCCCGATTCCGCGCTGATACCGCTTAACGCAAGGCTTCTTCCGTTGTCAGAGATAGCACATGACGTAAGATATTGGGATGCATAATTTTTAGTAAATAAATCTTTTGTTGCCCTGCCTTCTGCTTTGAACACAATGAGAGAGCTCCGATAAGTTCCGTCTTCATACAATACGGCGCCAATGTTATTTGCATCATTATAGTAAACATTTCTGATATTTCCGCCAATCCTTTTTTCCCAGATAAGGCCTTCTTCACTGTATGCCTGCATGGAATTTCCGCCCGCATCGTACACGATAATGCCCTGCGACATAACGGAAAACGACGGCGCTGTCATATCCGCCAGTTCTTCTCTCCACATGGTAACGGCGTCTTTATTATAACATACAAATTGCCCCGGATTATAAACGTATACCGAGTCTCCCGCGGCAAACATCTCTGTAGCCGCCTGAAAATTATATTGAACTTCTCTCGTCTTGGCAACGTAATTAACGTCCACCTTCACACCGGCCTTTTTCATAATACCGGAGACAAGACCTGTTCCCAGTGCCACCAAAGACACAATAAGCGCCACAATAGCAACCAATACAAGTATCAAAATTATTTTCTTCCGGTTTTGTTCCTTGCGCTTCTCTTTCCTGCGCCTTTCAAACTCCTCCCGGCTTACTTTATGCTTTATTTCTTTTTCTTCTGTAGTAAAGTCTTCCGACACCGTACAAGTCTCCTTTATACATATATACACTTATATTTTATATTTATTTTCTCCTAAAAACAAGTGGAAAAATTAAAATAACTCCCAAAGCGCCAAAAAAAGTGTACAATATATCCATCAGACGCCCGAATCCTATAAAAGACAATAAACATCCGGCCAAAGCAAGGATAATTCCGGCAGTTTTTTCACTGCAGCCGAGCTTTAACGAAAGCTCCCGCCCGCAATTCGAGAGATTGACAGCGCAGGACAATATCATTGTGATAAAAACCGTCAGAAGCATCAACACCTTTAAGACAGGGTTGCACTCCGTAGCCTTCTGCAAAAGAGGCATTGACATATTACCGCCCGACATATCGAAAATACCTATGAGCACGGCGATAATCAACGCGCCCACCAATACCACTCCGCCTAAGGTTCCTCGCTTTAAAACCTTATAGGTATCAGCTTTTTTTGAAGCTCTCGGCATAACGGAAAGAAGCACCAGAAGATTATATCCGCAATACACAATCGCTGCGCCGATGCACAAAAAATCAAACTTCACGCTGTTTTCCGGAGCAACTGATTCTGTAAAAAATTCTTTATAGCTCCCCGATAATGCAAGGGTCAGGAGCATTATTACCGCAGTAACAGGAGCCGCCACGGAGCAAACCGCCGCAATGCCTGAAAAACCTGCAAATAAAAGCACAATACAAAAGCATGTGACCGAAACGGCAGCACTCCACTTGTCGAAATTCAGATATCCCCTCAAAAGCTCCGACGCGCCTGCCAGCATTACTACGTACATACAATATAAAAATATTGCAGTAAGAAGGCACACAAGCTTTCCCCACTTGTCACCGAAAATTTCCTTTGACACCGCTTTCAGGTCCCTGCAATCCTCGTTAACGATTATCCGGGATAACCCCGTTGCCGTAAGTCCGAAAATGATTATTGATATGAAAGCTCCCAAAAAGCCCCATACACCGAACCGCCCGAAATATGAATATATTTCCCTGCCGGTAATAAAGCCTGCGCCGATAACCCCTGACAGATATATAAAACTTAATTTTAACCCCCTCAACATAAAACAAAAGCTCCGTAAACCTCTTATAGAAGTTTATGAAGCTTTTTGCAAAATAGCACGTTAAGGAACGATTTTCATTACCGTCTCAAGAGCCTTGATAGACGCAGTTACATCCGCCATTGCGTAGTCATTGCCGTAAATCGAAGTGGTTTCGCAATAACCGTCTGCATATTCACCGTTAATATACACATAGGCTGTGGTGCTGTCCCTCTTTGCGTATTCAATCTTGTTCACGGAGCCGTCTGTCATAAGGTACTCCGCCGTCATTATCACCTCGCCCTTTTCGGCAGGCTCGTCAAAATCAAACTTTGCATAAGTAATAGCGTACAAAGAGAGGAACACGTGCTGGAAGCAATCTCTGGGGTTGCTTGACGTCACACCGAAGTCAAGATCTTCATCCGGACCGGGAACTCTGAAGGAGCTGTCCGAGGTAACGATAGAATACGTATCATCATCAATAGCATTCTTCCCGTTGAAAAATCTTTCAATAAGAAGCTCCTCTTTTTCCTCACCTGTAGCTTCATCAACCACAATCTTCTTGTCATACTCAAAACGAAGCTCATAGGACTTGTCGCCTATGGTAAGGTTTAATTCTTTCACCTCGTCGGTATTCTCCATAAAGATGTACGTATCCATAAACGCCATGGGGTTAAAATCTCTGTAGATGGAGCTTGTGGAAACCGTATACACATCTCCTGTATCATCAATAATACAATAGTAACAAGAGCCGTCTGCGGTCTTATCTCCTATGGCAATTCTGTGGGTAACTCTCTGTCCGTCCTTTAAAACAGTCAGTCTGTACTCAATCAAGGGCTTGTGAAGTCCGTACTTGGAAAGGTCCTCACATTTTTCCTCAGAAAGGCCGTCAAGGGTTATGTTTCGCATAGCATCTATCCGGGCGTTGAGATCACTGTTTAGTCCGTCTCTCACAGCAGGCTCCGTAACCTTCCAGACAGCGCCCCCCTGCTCGTCAACCTCCGAGGACTCCGCTTCAAAGGCCAGCTCGTTTTCCTTATACACAAGAAATTCTTTTCTCGTATCGTCTGTAGTGAAAGAAAATATCTTTAAATTGATAAGGTCACCCTTCTCGATCATAAAGTCCGCCGCATAGCTTTTATAGACCTTATACACCGTATCAGGCTTTCCTTCTACCATTACAAAATAGTAATTTCCCGTAGCAGCATCAATATCACCGATGTACATGGTCTCAGTTTTTCCGTCCTTCAATTCTGTTGTGAAATAAACCTTGGACTTATTCTCCCAAAAACCATACTCAGTGGTATCCTCTACGTTTTCAATGGCAATTCCTTTAAGCTTAGAAACTGAATTAACGATTGCGTTTACGGAATCATTCTCCACAACAAGGTCACTGTGTGAGTCGCACTTCCACGTAGCATCGTTCTCCTCATCGGCCTCTTTAAGGATTGACACCTCGTAGTTCTCATTAAAGAAGGAACTGAAGCCGATAACGTCCGTCTCCTTGAAATCAAACAGCGCCACTGATTTTCTGTCTGAGGAAGGAGCAGTTGTAGCAGTGCCCGGCTCGTTTCCGTCACCGCCCTTATCCTTCACGTTAAGCACGATAACAAAGGCCGCAATCACTACAACCAACAAGACAACTGCAATAATAGTCGTTCTGTATTTTCTCATAAGTGTCTCCTTCTGAGCCAGATAATAACACCGATAGCAAGAATGATGACAGGGATAATGATAATAACAATTGCCACAATTGTCTTTATCTCTTTTTCGGATACTTCCACGTAAGTGGATACCATGTCATTGTACTTTTTCGTCTCAATATCGTCGCCAACGTTCGGAGCAATCTCAAGGTCCATCCACTTCATTATTGAGCTGAATATAGATGTAACGTTACCAGTGTTAAACTGAGATATCATCGTGTCGCTTACAGCGTAGCTTGAACCGAAAACAGTAATTCTCGAAGTTCCAACGCCTATCTCCACCTCACTGCTTGCGCCTATCACCTGCTTGCCGCTGACAGTTCTGCCCTCTTCGTTCACTGACTTTGCCACCGCATCAGCAGAGGTTGTAATAAAGGCCGTAGCCTTTTTATGTTTCATGTCATCCACGATAATGTTTCTTGAATTATAAAAATAGAAGTTCTTTGAGGGTAATTCAGCAAGAGCGCCTACAGAAGAAGTCTTTGAAGAGAATATCTCCATAGTTCCCATTGCCATAACACGGTTGTCCTCACCCTCTTCTACAATAGCATCACCGAGGGCAATACCGTATTCATCAAACACTTTACTGAAATTCTCAAATTTATTGTAAATTATTGCGTCTCCTGCATCCATCTCGGTAATATCCATAAAGAAAAACGCATCGCCGCCATATTCAAGCCATCTGCCCAGCTTATGTTCAGCCTCTCCGCTGAGGTCGTTTGTCGGACCGAAGAAAATAATTGAAACAGCCTTTTCGTCAAAGTCCTCAGATTTAAGGTCAATGGGCTTTACGTCAAAGCCGCTGCCTTCGATATAAGTTTTTACAACCTGAAAATTACTGATAGGCGCTTCGCCAAAGCCCGTGGAATAGTAAACTATCGGAACGTCAGAAAAAACCTTGAGGATAGCGCTGGTAAATTTCGTCTCAGCCTGCAGACCTGTTGAAATCACGTACTCCTGATAATAATAGCTCTGCGTCTCTGTAGACACCAATTCATCACTTTTTACTTGTCTGAAATTGTCACCATGCTTGACAATATAGTCACCCTTGCTGTACTCAGCCGCATTTGCCTCACCCACGGTGTTTTTAAGGAATGCCGGCTTACGGTCAAGGTCTACGTACTCGACACTTACCTTGTCAAATTTATCATAAAGGTCAAGAACCTTAATAACCTGAGCGGTCGAAGAATCAGTGGACTCCTCACCCTCCAACCTGTCATAAAGCGCGTATATGGTTACTTCGCCCTCCAGATCTTTTAAAACGGTCTTCGTGGTATCTGTAAGGGAATACAGCTTCTCCGTAGTAAGGTCAATGTTCATAGGGAAGAACTCAAGAAGTAAATTTACAATAACTGCGATTGCCACAACTGCCGCAATAAGAAAAGCGGTGTTTGCGGTGCTTGCCAATTTCTTTCCGTTAAGTCCTGAAAAGATATTTTTAAACTTGTTCTTAAAATCGCCCTTCATCAGTTCCACCTCTTTCTCTCAATATTGATAATTGTTATAAGAAGAACAACAACCGTAAAGGAAATATAATAAATAGCAGAGGTAATACTGAAAAGACCTGACGCAAAATCATTATATCTGGATGACAAGGATACCCAGATAAGAGCCTGTCCGATCCATCCCTGAATCTGATAACCTATAGTTTCAAGGAACGTAATGGCAAGGAGAAGTACTACGCCTACCAATGCCGCCACAGTCTGGCTCTCTGTAACAGAAGATGCAAAAGTGCCCACAGCAAGATAAGCAAGTCCCAAAAGAATAAATCCAATGTAGCTTCCCACCGTCATGCTGAGCGGGAAAACGCCGCCCTCATTCATAAAAAGAGCCATAATCACGGGGCAAACCACCGTAACTGCATTCATAAGAAGGAACACGGTAGCCGCAGCAAAATATTTGCCCAGTACTACCTGCCACATGCTTATAGGAGAAGTTCTGAGAAGCACCTCCGTGCCGTTTTTCTTTTCATCAGCAAAGAGTCTCATAGTGATAAACGGCGCAAAATACGTAAGATATGACGTCATTACCGCCAGAGTATTTGAAAACTCAATACTGCCGTTATAAAGGTTCATATACCAGAAGTTCAAGCCTAAAAGCGCCGTAAAAAAGGCCACTACGCAATATGCAACGGGAGACTTGAAGAAGGCCTGCAATTCTCTTTTATATATGGCTTTCATTCTTCTCCCCCCTCTCCTGCATCATCCTTTGAAATGACGTCTACAAAAAACTCCTCAAGAGTCTTTCCTACAGGTCGCATTTCCACGATAGGCAGATCATTTTCTGCGCAGGCTCTGAACACCTGACGCCTTACGTCTACGTTTTTATCACTGATAATATTAAATACAGAACAGTTCTTTTCTATTCTGCTGAACGTGCAATTTTTCACACCTGAAACCTTTGCAAGCGCATCCTGTCCGGCATCCCTTCCGCAGTCAAGAGTAACCACCAGTCGGTTGAGTCCGTCATCAGATGAGAAGTCTGCAACGCTTCCCGATGCCGCCAGCTTTCCGTTATTTATAATTACAACGGAATTACATACCGCTGTCACTTCCTGCAGAATATGAGTACTGAGGATAATGGTGTGATTTCTTCCAAGTGCGGTAATTATTTTTCTGAACTCCACTACCTGCTTCGGGTCAAGGCCTACCGTAGGCTCGTCCAATATAAGAAGCGGCGGATCTCCTACCAATGCCTGAGCAAAGCCCACTCTCTGTCTGTAACCTTTTGAAAGGTTTCTCACAAGACGATCCCGCTTGTCCCCTATTTTCACAAGGTACATAATATCGTCAAGCATATTTTTCCGCTTTTTACCTTCAACGTTTTTTATGTCGCATATAAAATTAAGATATTCCTTTACGGTCATATCGCCGTAAAGAGGCGGAAGCTCAGGAAGATAGCCGATCTTACTTTTTGCAAGCTTCGGATTTTCCGTAATATCTTCGCCGTCAATCAGTACTTTTCCGTCTGTAGGGGCAAGGTATCCCGTAATGATATTCATCGCAGTAGACTTACCTGCTCCGTTTGGACCCAAAAAGCCCAGAACGTCACCGCGCTTGACGTCAAAGCTGACGTCCTTTAAAGCCCGTATCTTTCCGTAATTTTTTGTCAAATTTTTAATCTGGATCATAAGCTCTCCTATATGTATCTGTGCCGCCCCTTGTTAAAAGGGCGGCGCATTTTTTGAATACAACCTGTTACGTTACAAAATTGTACTCTTGTAACCTTTAAAAAAGTTTAAAATCAATATATCTTAACGTAGCATATCTTGTCGCCCATAGGATCTATCTCAGGTCCTACCACCACGTAAGGCGCAATAGTGTATTTTCCGTTAGCAAAGTCAACACCTATATCAATATACTCCTGAAGCTTTGTAAGATCTCCGAAGCTGTGGAAAACGCTTTGCTTCAACGTTTCCATCATAGACGTCACCTTGTTCAGCTTCATATTTTCTTTTGTTATTATCTGGCTGGATATTTCCACAAGAAATCCCACCTGATTTACTTTACGGAAGTTATCTCCGCCACCGCCGTCAACGGTACCGTCTGCATTGATTCTCGTACGGTATCTAACGTAGAACAACGCCTGTCTGGCATTAAGTCTTTGTTTTCCCTTGGCAAGCATCAATTCTCCTGAACGGCTGTACATATTTTCCTGTACGGTAACCTCAACACCGCCTACGGTGTCAATAATATCCATAAATCCGTCAAAATCCACGTATACGTATTCATCAATTTTGCAGCCGTTGGGCAAAAGATTGTCGATAATACTGCAAAGGAAATCAATTCCT
>JAGAKK010000081.1 GCA_017625675.1 Clostridia bacterium
CTATGACTTTTATTTGTTCCACCTTTTGGTCGTCCCATTTCTTTCATCTCCTTTTCTTTATTCTAACATAAAAAATGATGGTAAACACTTTTTTAGTGTCTACCATCATTTTATCATTTCACCGGAAAATTTCCGGGCCGCTTTTTTTTATTGTAAGTGCACCGGGGGGACAGACGACCGGTGCAATTTCGGACAGTCATTTTTTTGCACCGGTTGTCTGTCCCCCTGGTGCACTTGATTTTAATGCAACACAGTGATACAATTCAAAAAGAGAGGAGAGGCGGTGCGCTGTGGCAAATTTTGAGAAATTTACGTTGACGTCAGAACACGACGGATTGGCATTATCGGTGATGCACGCAGAACCTGTTGGGGTCGCTGTAAAAGGTGTAGTGCAGATTGTTCACGGAATGAGCGAGTACAAGGAGCGCTACGTTGCCCTTATGGAATATCTTGCGGAAAATGGCTTTGCTTCTGTTATACACGACCACAGAGGTCACGGAGCCAGTTTGCGCTTGGCGGAGGACCTGGGGTATATGTACGAAGCCGGGGTCAAGGGCTTTCTGGCGGATGTGGCAGCAGTAAACGATTGGGCGAAGAATAAATATAAGGATTTGCCGATGATTATGATAGGCCACAGCATGGGCTCTCTTGGGGCAAGGTGCTTTCTGAAGGAATACGGGGCGGTAATGGATCTGTTGGTGTTGTCAGGGTCGCCTATGAAAAACGGTGCAGTCGGCGTTGCCAGGGCGTTGGCGAAAATGCTTAAAGCTTTTGGGCGAGGAAAGAAAAAGTCAAAATTCCTTGAGGCATTGGTGTTTGGTCCTTATGCGGCGGCATTCCGCAAGGAAAAAAGCAGGTTTGCCTGGATATGCAAAGCCATTGACGTGGTAAGAAATTACGAGGTCGATCCGATGTGTGGCTTTACATTTACCGCGGACGGTTTTGAAGTGCTTTTTGATCTTCTTTATAGAACCTATGAGAATAAAAAACACCCGTATAAAGAGGCAAAAAAATCATTGCCCATAATGTTTATAAGCGGTGAAGAGGACCCTTGTATCGGCGGCGAAAAAAACTTCAAGACGGCAATGGCGTCAATGCGGGAGGCAGGCTTCGAGAGTGTCAGCGGCAAGATGTACGAAACGTTGAGACACGAGATATTTAATGAAGAAGAAAAATATGAAGTTTTTCAAGATGTTTTAAACTTTATAGAGGACAATGTATGAGTGATAGGAAATTTGTTGTGTTTGACGTGGAAACACCTAACGGAAATAATGACAGAATGAGTGCCATTGGCGTGTGTATCGTAGAGAACGGTAAGGTCACAGGGGAATTCAATACGTTGATAAATCCCCAGACATATTTTGCGTACAATAATATCGTGTTGACGGGAATTACACCGAAAATGGTAGAAAAAGCTCCCACGTTTCCGGAGGTGTGGAAGGCGCTTTCGCAGGTTTTTGAAAGCGGTGTGCTTGTAGCCCATAATGCGTCTTTTGATATGGGAGTGCTTGCAAAGTGCCTTGCGGCGTACAGAATTCTGTGGAAAAGTGAGGCGGAGTATGCTTGCACCGTGAGAATGAGTCGGGCGTGTTTCCCTGACTCGCCTAATCATAAGCTCAACACTATGTGCGAACAGCTGAACATTGACCTTGTGCACCACCACGCAGGCAGCGACAGCATCGCTTGCGGCAAGATATTGATAGAATGCCTTGAAAAAGGTGTGAATCTGAAAAGGTACGTAAAAAAATACAATATGGATCGCTTTCGTCAGTAAGAAAATATCGTCGGAACAAAAGAGAGGATAAAAATGAATGAGAAGGTAAAAACCATTACCGAGGAGGAAATTACTTCTATACAGGAGTATTCCCCGAAGCATGAAGTGGACTTTCAGCTTCTTGCAAACAGTGACACCGGAATGTACGTGAAAAACAGATTTCTGGAATTTTCAAGGCTGATGTCATACTATAAGTGCGCCATTATGGAGATTGAAACAAAGCTTAACGTGCTCAACGTGGAATATTCTCTCAGTATGGACAGAAACCCTATAAACAGCGTGAAATCAAGGCTCAAGAGCTTGCCCAGTATTTTTGAAAAGCTGGAGAGAAGAGAGCTTCCTCAGAATATGGAGAACATCGAAAACGAGCTCAATGATATTGCCGGCATAAGGGTTATCTGTGCTTTTACTGATGACGTTTACCTTATCGCAGAGGCTCTTTTGAAGCAGGACGACATCGTACTTATTGAAAAGAAGGACTATATAAAAAATCCGAAGCCTAACGGTTACAGAAGCTTGCATCTTATAGTCTCGGTGCCTATTTTTCTTGCACAGGAAAAACGCATAATGAAGGTGGAGATACAGCTGAGGACTATTGCGATGGACTTTTGGGCAAGTCTTGAACACCAGCTGCATTATAAGAAGAATTTTGAGTTTACGGACGATATGAAGCAGGAGCTTCTTGAATGCGCTACCATGAGCGCGGAGCTTGACTCCAGAATGGATGCTCTTCGTGACAAGGCTTTAGGCTCTGACAGAGAGAAACATTGACACCAAAAAACCTCCCGATGCAAAGGTGCAACGGGAGGCTCGTTTTTTATCTTCTACTTAAAAAGGTACAAGATTATTTAACTGCGTTCTTGAGCGCCTGGCCAGCCTTGAAAGCGGGAACCTTAGAAGCGGGAACCTTAACCTTCTCCTTTGTACGGGGATTGATAGAAGTTCTCTCAGCGCGCTTACGTGTCTCGAAAGTACCGAAACCGATGATCTGTACCTTGTCCTCTTTAGCCATAGCCTTTGTAATAACCTCAATAGCAGCGTTGATAACTGCAGCTGTGTCCTTCTTGGAAACGTCAGCAGCCTCTGCAACAGCATTGATAAGCTCAGTCTTGTTCATTGTCTTACCTCCTTTTTCCACCGATAATGCGGTTCGTTATACATCACTATTATTATAACAAATAAATTTGCGTTGTACAAACATTTTCTTTATAAAAAAGGGCTTTTTTTCAAAAAAATTGCAATTTTTTATGAAAATCAACGATTTTTTTAGGCTTTTCTCTGAATTTGTGTGGGAGTGCACCAGGGGGACAGACCCCCGGTGCACTTTTTTGCCCTTGAAAAATGGTACC
>JAGAKK010000082.1 GCA_017625675.1 Clostridia bacterium
ATGTGAAGTAGGAACGATGCCCAACGTAGCAGTAAGAAGCATAGCAACTGCCACACAAAAAGATACGAGCATCTTAAACTTGATCTTCATGATAAAAACAACCTCCATATAAATTTTAAATACTTAGATAAACTGCCGAAACCGCGACAGTATAAAAAACGGTGACAAATCCCCCCTGCTATAAAACAGAAGTTCCCTGAGCCGGCCATTACCCGACTATTCATTAATCCACTGTTTCAATTATAGCATTGCCGTCGCTACTATGTCAACACCGTTCCACCGCTTTTATTTGGTATTTTGATTAATTTCGTAAAAAATTACTTAAATTATCAACAAAAAACAACGCAAATTTATTTATTTTGCACAATATTCTTCTTAAAATTTATCACATTAAAGTGCTAAATGCGTAAAATCACGAAAAAAACAACACCCACGGCCTGAAGCAGGCTCCCCAGAACCACGAATACGTGGAACACCCCGTGAAACCATTTATGTTTCTTGCCGATTCCGTAAATTATCGCCCCTATAGTATATGCGATGCCCCCTGCCAGAATCCACAAAAAGCCCTTGGGCGTCAACGCCCTGTACGCCGTTTTTATGCAAAACAGAATCGCCCAGCCGGTGCACACGTAGCAAGCCATTGAAATCCCATTGTACTTTTTCATATCAACAGCAGTCAGCACGGCGGCAATTATCGCAGGGATCCACACAAGCCCCAGAGTTGTCAACGCGGCAACAGGATTTACCTTGTAAACACAACACACCAGAATCGGAGTATATGTTCCTCCGATAAGAAAATATATGGTGCAATGGTCGATAATACGCATAACGCTTTTCGCCTTTCCCGCCGGCAATCCATGATAGACAGAGGACACCGCATACACCGCAATCATTGATACACCGTATAAGATCGAGGTTGCAAGCCCTGCTATGCTCTCTCTCATCACCGATAATGACACGCACACCGCCAGCACAACGATCCCCAGAAGTCCTCCCGCAATATGCGACACCACGTTAAACCGTTCCTCACCTTTTGTATACATCCCACAGCAATCCTTTCTTTTTTACCTTGCTATCGGTTATTATAAAACCGATTACACAATATTGCAAGTCTTTTTTGTTTAAATCCCGAGAAAAATGTGACAGAGGTGCGTGACAGAGCGTTGTGACAGGGGGCAGGTCACTGTCACAAAAAACAAAGTGTGACAGGGGACGGAGCACAAAAAAATATTGTCGGATTTTGGTAAGTGTCCCCTGTCACGTTTTAAAAAAGATGACAGTGACCTGCCCCCTGTCACGCCCACTACAACGCCATAAAAAAGCTCCGCCCACAGGGCGGAGCCAACGTAACAATATTATTTATTCAGATCATCAGTTTGCGCAGAAATGCACAAAACGCAGCACATCAATATAATTTGTGGATTTGTAGCGAAGCTTTGTACCGCTTACCTGAATCGCTCCGGGATAGAAGCTGTTTTTGTATGCCATCGGGTGTTCCTTGTAATTAATCTGGATCTCAAAAGAACGGGGCAATTCCACGATACATTTTTTATAGTGTTCATCAGCCAACGCAGCCTCTGCCTGCTCCTTTATAAGGTCCAGAGCATCCTCAGGCTGCATTGAAATCGTTGCGCCACCAACGCCTTTCAGTACCGGGGCAGTCTTTATTTCAGGTATCAGCTCCTTGGCTATTTCGCAAATGCCCTCATCACCGCTGACAAAGCACACCGGAATGCCGAAATACCCTGCTGTGTACGCGTTAAGCATAAACTCGCTGCAAAGCTCGCCGTTGATCTTCATTGATTCCACGTAGGGCTGCATTGTGTGGCTGATAGGGCTTGCAACGCTTCTTGCAGGGGAATGATAGCCTGTCATCATTACCGCCCCGTACTTTGCCATATCAATGCCTGACATCATATTATATATGTCGCCGGTCCAGCCCCTCATTATCTCAGTTTTGTTTGGAAGTTCCTTCTGAAGAATATTGCAACCGGTATCGTGGGCATCTCTTACAAAAACAGACTCAGCCCCTGCCGACAAAGCCACCTTTGCCACAGCGCTCACTTCCTTGGTCATCTGTTTTGCAATATACTCATACCCTATGCCGCCTGCAGAGGTTTCCTGCCAGCCGGCAATGCCGCAAGTGCCTTCTATGTCACTGCTGATAAATATTTTCATACTAAAATCCCCCTTACGTAAAATTTATTTTTTCAAAAGTTTCTTTGCTTTTTCTGAATCTCCGGGAATGACAAGCTTCAGGCCGTCAGGCACAACGCTTATCTCCGCAGGCATCTTGCCCCCTGCCTCTCCGTCATAGTCCACGATAAAATTCTTGTGGTCTGAAAGAGGAGAAATTTTCAGGGACTTCGTCTGGAAATACGAAATACATTTGTTGTTTGTATGGGTTCCCGTAACGATCTGGCTGAAAACAGGCACCAGATCCACAGGCCTCAGGCTCTTTATGATGCACACATCCAGCAGACCGTCATTGACGTAGGCCTTGGGGGCAATATTTGCAAAGCCTCCAACACTTCTGGAATTTGCAACAATCACCAGAAAAGTTTCCGTTTCAAGAGAAAAGCCGTCAGCCTCAAATCTCAGCGGAACGGTATCAAGTCTCATCTCTCCGATCCTCTTTACGCCCTCAATGTAATACGCCGCCTCACCCAGAACGGTTTTACGCTCCGAGGGAACACTGTGGGCAATCTCAGAAAGGATGCCGCCTGCCGCCACGTTTATAAAATACTTTTCATTGATTTTCCCTAAGTCAATCTTCTCAGTGTGGAATTCGCGAATCATACGCACAATTCCCGTAGTGTCCACAGGCAGGCCCATTACCGTGGCAAAATCGTTGGTCGTGCCGGCCTTCAATATGGCAAGTGGAGTGTCGTGGCCTCCCAGTGCAATGCCGTTCACCACTTCGTTTACAGTTCCGTCGCCGCCTACAGCCATTATAAAATCATACTCGCCCGGCTCAACGTCCCTGGCAGTTTCCAGCGCATGATCCTTCCTCTGTGTGTACACAAACCGTGCCTCCGCAAGAGTTCCGTTATCCAGAAGGTCCCTTACCGCCTCGTGAATGGTATTCTGATGTATTTGTGTTCCGGAACTTGGATTGACAATAAACAAGCCCTTCATTTTTTTCATAAAAAACTCACCTCAGCCCTTGCAAAAAATTTGTTTTGCAACATTATTTTCAGCATAGCCCTCGCCGCTTAGCTCATACATTTCAAGCATATAATAAGGCTTCGCGGAGGATTTCTCTCCATTGGAATAGTAGCAATAAAGTCTGTCCCTGCTTGCATACATATACGATGCATCGTATTTCTTTCCGCTAAGGTCAACGATCAACTCAGGGGCGCCCCACACAGCATCCTCTTCTTCGGATGCGTGAAGGTCAACTCTGTAAATACCCTTTATCGCCTTTCCGTCTTCACCCGATTCCGCTCCGTAATAATATATATACTTATCTTTTACAACAAATGCAGAAGAAAGAAGCGTGGCATTGGTCTTGGAATTTTCCACGTAGCCTTTGTCGGTTACCCGCACCGCATAAACACTACCCGTAGCAGCGCCAAGGCTTTGCATATCGTAATATGCAACGTTGCCGCTCAGTTGAAAATCGTAAATATTAAGTGTGGGCAAAAGATCTTCCCTTGCGTAGGAGCCGTCCTCCTGAGGCACAAGTCTGTAAAAGCCCTGATTATGGCCGGAAGAAAAATAAACCGTACCATCCTCTGCCACCTCAATGTCCTCTCTCGTAAAGGAAACGTTGCCGTCAACGTCAAGAATTACCGTGGGGTCGCTTCCGTCAAGACCCATTACGGATATTCCGCTGACTGATGAATAATATATCTTGTCGTTTACAATCTCAAGCACCGCTCCGCTTACACCGAGCTTCGTGCTCTCCGTTCCTGCCGCCGCAGACACAGGCCTTTTATAGAGCTTTCCGTCATTGTCGTTACGATAATACATAACGTCCTTATATATCACAAGCTCCTTAGGCTCATGGTCACATATTCTGACAGGCTTTGCATCTCCATTGTTCAGGTCAAGGCTGTAAAGAGCTCCGCCCTCGGCAAGATTCTGAAAATAAAGAACTCCGTTATACTCGGCAAGGGCAACCCTTGTGTTATATTGAGGCTCTGTCACGTTAACGGGGTCATCCGGCTCTTCAAGCCTTGTGTCCCTGTTTTCGAAGAACCACCAGACAAGCGCCGCCGCAGCAATAAGCACCGCAACGCCTGCGATAATGCATATCGTTATTATCTTCTTTTTCCTTGACTCCGCCTTCTTCGCCTCTACCCTCTGTTTTCTGTTCTCCTTTGACTCTCCCGGAAGGGCAAATTCATCGTCGCCGATCATATAATTTTTGTGGCTGACCCTTGATACCAAGGTATCATTTTCAGAATTAACGTCAGAAAGAACCTCCGGCGTACATTTTTTAATATCCTCAAGGAGCGCCTCTGTCACTCCCTGAAAATCTCTGTAATCAGGCTCCAGCGCCACCAGCTGCTTTATTCCGCGAGTAAACTCACCATTACAAGACGCGCCGTTATACCACAAAAGCCTTGCCACCTCGCTCTTTGAAAGGTCAGTAGCAATACGAAGCGCTATAATCTTTCCCCTGTCCTCATCAGTTTCGCAAATAGCCTGCCTTAAAAGATTTGACACGTTCTCCAGATGATTTTCCGAAGCCACAGCGCTTAATTCGCCGTCGCAAAGCGCGTTTATAGAAAGGTTCTTAATAATATCAAGAACCCAGTACTCCGCATTCATCTCCGTATCAAACTTGTACGCATATTTCTTTACCCGCTTATATGCCTCAACAACGATCTCTTTCGCAAGAAATCTGTCCTTCGTATATGCCAAAGCAAGGGCAAACGCGCCGTTGCAGGTCTTTTTATAAAACTCCGCCAGGTCGTCGGGATTTTCCTTTGCTATACCTACAATAAGATATTCCAGATCCAAAATTCGCACCTCTTTTTACTGTTCTGCCCCCATGGGACTTATTATATCACCTTCGCCGTCAAAATCAATACGCAAAGGACAAAGTTCCGTAAAGTCCGCTGAAACAAGATAACATTTCACGCTTTTTTCACTTACCGCAAAGGCTTTCACCAGGCCGTTCTCATCCTTTTTCGCCCTGCCAATGCCATGGAGATGTCCGAAAAAGCAAGTATCCACACCTTCTGCGACCATCATCTCCGTAAAGCCGGAGTCCTGTCCCTTCACCGCAAAGGGCGGAAAATGGAAGCAGGTTATCGTAGAGGCAAGGCTCTTTTTCGCCGCATTATCCTTGTCAAGGGTTATCACGCCCATGCTCTCCGAAGGAAGCTCCGACCCCTTTTCCAACGCGTCAAGGTATGCTTGCCTCAGTTTTTTACCGTAATCCACAGACAATTTCAGTCTGTTCAACTCTCTGTTATATATTTTCAGGTCGTTTGAGTCAAAGCCCGACTCACAGCCGGGACACTTCCAGCCCCTTGTTCCGCACACGGTAATATCGTAATCGGTTATGTAAAAAGCATTGTTGTGGAGAAAATTCAAGGTAGAAAGACCCTTAGCGTCTCTCAGGTGTTTAAGCCTTGTAAGTGACGTCCACCAAAGCTCGTGATTTCCCTTCATTAAGATTTTCTTTCCGGGAAGCTTGTCGATAAATTCAAGGTCAGGAAGAGCCTCGTGCTCCTTAAGACCCCAGGAAAGGTCCCCTGCCACTATGACAAGGTCCTTATCGTCAACAAACCTGCGCCAGTTTTCCTCCAGCCGCTCAGTGTGATTTTGCCACGCCTTGCCGAAAATATCCATGGGCTTGTCCACCCCAAATGACAGGTGCAAGTCCGCTATTACAAAAATATTCCCTGCCATAAGAGCAGTCATTCTCCTTTCAGATTTTTCAGTATTTCCTCTGCAATGGCTTTGCCAATGCCTGCAACCCCTGCAATCTCATCTACTGTCGCCCGCCTTATTGCCGCCACAGAGCCGAAATGTTTAAGAAGTGCCAGTTTTCTCTTCTCTCCTACGCCGTTAATGCCGTCCAGCACGGATTTTCTGTATCTTTTCTCACTTAACTTTCTGTTATATTCAATGGCAAAGCGATGGGCCTCGTTTTGCACTGCCGTAACAAAGCGCCAAACGTCAGGGTCCTCCTCCAACCGGAACTCTCTGCCGTCACCGTCAATAAGACCACGGCTTCTGTGCTTATTGTCCTTAACCATGCCGAGAATTGGAACTTCAATCCCAAGTTCTTTAAGAACCGCCTCTGCCGCGTGTATCTGCCCAAGACCGCCGTCCATAAGTATCAGGTCAGGCTTTTCATCAAAGCCCTTGTCATTGTTTACAAGCCTTGTGTACCGTCTCGTCAGCATCTCTGTCATTGACGCCGTATCATTACGGGTTTCCACAGTCTTCATTTTAAACCTTTTGTACTCTTTTTTGCAAGCCTTCCCGTTAACAAACACCACCATTGACCCGTCAATTTCGCTGTCGCCCTGATTTGAAATATCAAAGGCTTCAATTCTCAGGGGCAAAACGTTGCTTTCCGTCAACTCTTTAAGTTTTTCAAGCACCTTCAGAAGGCCGCCGTCATCTGCGCTTTTTGTAATTTTATAATTATTGAGGGCAAGCTCTGCATTTTGCAGAACCATTGCCGCCATTTCCTTTTTTTCTCCTCTTTGAGGCGTTATTATCTCAACCTTCCGCTCTGCTCGCTCTGAAAGCAAGGCCTCCACCAAGGCTCTTTCGCCCTCCGGAAGCGCTGTTTCACAATATATTTTTGAGGGTACGGGAGTTTCCGCCTCATAAAACTGCTTGAAAAAGGACAATATTATCTCAGAAAGCTCAGTATTGCCGGCTCCCTCGAAAATATAGAAATCCCTTCCCAATATTCTGCCGCCACGCACGAAAAACACCTGTACGCAGGCATCTGTTTCGTTAACGCAAACTGCGGCAACGTCAAAATCGCTCTCTCCTGCAAGGGCAACCTTTTGCTTCTCGCACACCACCTCAAGAGCCTTCACTCTGTCTCTCAGGTCTGCGGCTCTCTCAAAATCAAGCTTTTCCGCCGCCTCTGCCATCTCGCTTTTTAATTTTTTTATAATATCAGATGACCTGCCCGACAAAAAGTCGTTTACCATCTGCACGTTTTTTTCATATTCTTCTTCGGTAATATACCCTGCACAAGGTCCCTGACAAAGGCCTATATGATAGTTAAGACAAACTCTGTCCTTCGGGGCTTCTCCGATCTTCTTCCTGCAGCTCCTCAGCGGAAAATTCTTTGCCAACGTATCAAGGGTAGATTTCACTGAATAACTGCTGTAATAAGGTCCAAAATATTTGCTTCCGTCCTTTATCGCCTTATGTGCCATAAAAACTCTGGGGAACCTTTCCCCCATCGTTAATTTAATGTAAGGGTAGTTCTTGTCGTCTTTAAGAAGCACGTTGTACTTAGGCTTATGCTTTTTAATAAGATTGCACTCCAGCAAAAGCGCTTCATACTCACTGTCGGTAACGATATATTCAAAGCGCCTTATGCGACTTATCATCTGGGTAATTCGTTCATTATGAGGCGAGTTGTTAAAATATGATCTGAGCCTGTTTCTCAATATAATTGCCTTGCCCACGTAAAGGATTTTGTCCTCAGCATCGTGCATAATATACACGCCGGGCTTCTCGGGAACTTTTTTCAGCTCCTCCTTAAAATCAAACTTCACAACAATTCGCCTCCTTTCACATATATTTCACAATTATTTTACAATTTAAAAAGCAAAGCCGGCATCCCTTGCGGTCGCCGGCTTCATCTGTGCGAAAACCGCACATTATACTTCAATAATTATTTCTTCAAAAGACCTTCCCAAGTAAGGTTAGCAGTAGTCTCCATGTCAGCAAGAGCAGAGGACATATCCATACCGCCCGAAGCCCATGCAGCAAACATATTGTTCATACAGTTCTCAATAACGCCTGCTACTTCTACAGGAACAGAAACGCTGAGGTTACTGGGGATATATCTGTCATAGTTTGCAGTAAATGCAGAGTAGTTCTTGTTCTCGAAGCCGGGTTCTGTGAGATGCCAGAAGTCATCCTCGCCCAAGCTCTTAAGAAGGGGAACGTCACCGCCGGACTGACCGTGAATAGCTCTCTGTCCGTTCTCTGTGTAGAGAGACAAGCAAAGTGCTGCAGCCGCATCAACATTATCTGTGTAGTTAAATACACCGAAACCGATTGTTCCGCAAGGAGATGCAGCATATTCAAACAACGGGAAAGGAGCTACGTCCCACTCAATACCTGCGTCATTCAGGGTCTGACCCTTTGTGGAAAGGTTTGTATATGCCTGGTTCCACTGGAATACGCAGTTCTGAGTTTCGTTGATTCCTTCAAAGTTAGATGCGTGAACACCGCCGTAAGCAATAGTGCCGTCGGGACAGTAAATCCAGTCATTATCCATAGCATTGAAAAGCTCCTGGAGACCGAAAATAACTTTCTCGTCTGTCATATTAACTTTCTTATTTACTGTGTCAGCCCACTGTCCGCCGAAGCCGGAGAGGAAGGGTGTGTAGTAAGGAGCCCAGTTAACCTTCATAGATGCCATAACGCGCTTATCTGCGGCATTAGGAGCATCAAGCTTAGTTACCTTCTGCGCAATAGCCTTGAAATCATCCCAAGTCCACTGGTTAGAAATTCTACCGTTCTCATCAATACCGTTCTGTCCAGCAAACTCACGGAGAGCAGCAGTATTATAAAGGAAGGACTGCTGACCGCAGGACATACCTACGAAGTAGAGTCTTCCGTCAAGACGACCAAGCTCCAGAATACCGGAGTAAACTTCACTGAGGTCAATCTTAAGAGCCTCAGCATAATGCTCCAAAGGCATAAGAGCCTGTTCCTGAATCGCATACTTGTATACGTCTGCATCGCTGAGCCAATACAAGTCTCCGATATCCTTCGCTGCAATGTGCGCTGCGTATGTAGTCATATCAATATTGAAGCTTGCTTCAACGTCTACGTTTTTATATTCATCTTCAAATGCTCTGATCCAGTTTCTGATACCGTTCTGTGAAGACTCTGCACCATATACGTGCTGTGCGCAGGTAACCTGCACCTTTCCTTTGATCGTTGACTTATCAAGATCACCTTCAACGAGACCGGTCTGCTCTGTAGTTTGTTTCTTACAACCAAACAAACCAAAAACAAGTGAAACTGAAAGAATTACCAAAAAAACTGACTTAAGCGTTTTTTTAATGTTTGCCATAACAATCTCAAACCTTTCTTCTATTGTCCTTTGCGGACTTATATGTTGTCATTATATAAGATTTAATTCACGGTGTCAACAACAAAAAAAGCCCTGCGGCCCTGTTATTTAAGCCGCAGGGTATAAATTTCATTTAACCTGACGTATCAAAACGTCTCACAGCTAATCAGCCGTTTCTCTTCTTAAGAAGAACTACTGCAGCAGCCATAGCCATTACTACTGTAGCGCCGCCTGCAATTACGCTTCCACAACCGCCCTCTTTCGCAGGAGCTGCTGTAGGAGCTGCTGTGGGTGCCGCTGTAGGCTCTGCTGTAGGAGTAGGCTCTGCTGTAGGAGTAGCTGTGGGCTC
>JAGAKK010000083.1 GCA_017625675.1 Clostridia bacterium
CCGTTTACTCTGTATATTTCTTTTGTTTTCTTTTCACTAACAGCCATACTATTACACCTTTTTAACCAAGAGATAAATTGCTCCACGAAAGAAAATCTTCACGTTCACGGAGCACGTCTGCCTTAACGGAATTGTCGATAACAAGCCCCAGAGAAGGAACGTTTACCACACAACCGCCGATAATGTCTTCTTCAGTCGCCTTGACGTCTGTATTCGCCCACACGACGATTCTGTCAGAAACTTCTTCTATGAGCTTACTGAACTGCTTGTAGTCCGCAGGAGTGACCTCCACAGTGATCTTTGCGTTGCTTTCGCCAAGGTGCACCGTTGCCGCAGTAAGGGCCTCTGTCAGCCTTTTTTCAAACAATTCACCGTAATTACCCTCAGGACTTTCTGTGAACGCTCTTAACTTTTTCACCAATGCGCCGAAAACCTCGTCAATTATTTCTTTTCGCTTTGACATAATGGCAGACTGACCCTTGTTCTGGGCCGTGGAAACGATAAGCCTTGCCTCTTTTCTTGCCTCCTCAACGCCCTTGCTTCGTATCCTCGCGGTTTCCCGTCTGAACACCTTTTTGCAATCCGCAAGGGCCTCGCCGGTGGCATTATCCAGCTCTCTGTTTATCTCGTCCCGCCTCTGCTCCGCCTTCTGCAGAGCCTGACGCTCAAAGTTTTTCAATTTTTCATCATTGGACATCATTTTGTGACGCCTCCTTTTCGCCCGTATGTCTGTCGGGTATCACCGTCACCAACGGACGCACGTTTTTCTTTGTGTATTCTGCAATAACGTCGCTGCATATTGCCGCCAGCTTCTCAGTAACTGCAATAATGGCATTGTCCTCACGCTGCACCGCTCTTTCAAACGCCGCAACGAACTCCTCCCTTGTATGCAGTACCTCGCCCTCAACTCCTGCCAGCCTCATCCCCGTATGGGTATCAATGTTATCGCTCAAAAGATACATTTTCATATAATTTTACACCTTGTTAAGTATCATAATTGAAATGATAAGACCGTAGATAGCAATACCCTCGGAAAGTCCTACGAAAATAAGTGTTTTACCCAGAAGCTTAGGATCTTCGCTGATTGCTCCAAGTGCCGCAGAGCCTGTAATCGCAACGGCAATACCTGCGCCGATACATGCAAGACCTGTGGAAAGAGCTGCACTTATATAAGCAAGACCTGCGCTGCTGTCGCTTTTTGCAGGAGTCTTTGCCTCTGCTTCTCCCTCTGTTTCAGTTATTGACATGTCCTCACTTGCGGCATTTACGGGACCGCCGGTAAACAAAACGATTGATGACATAACAACGGTAATCACCATAAAAATAACAAGTGCGCCTGCAAAAAATTGAATTTTAGTCTTTTTAGAATTTTCGATACTCATAACAATAAACCTCCGAAATTATTTATTTACTCTTCTTTTTTATTATAGGCTCATAGGGAACGCCGTCGCCTTTGTAAAATCTGCTGAAAAGCTCGTAATACGTAAGTCGCAATCCCTGAATTCCGACAACCATACCCTCAAGGACGATAATGGCCGCATTGCCCACGATCATTATTATCGTCTGAACCACGGGATTTGAGGACATCTGGGCCAATATATTAAACGCCATGGAAAGTCCCACGTGGTTTATGGCAAAAGCGCTCAATCGCACGAAGGAGATTGTGTTGCTGGCAAAGCCCAGAAGCATATCTATCATCTCAAATATAGTTTCTACAAAGAAGCCCGAAGCCCCGTCAGGCATTGCCGGCTTTTTCTTCAGGATATTTTCAATAGGGTGCTTAAAGAATATCACAAGGAACGGCACCAATATACATATCGCCAACACTATAGTAGATGCCCACACCTTGCCGAAAAACAGCAGCGACACCACGATGCTTATTATTACGCCGTAGAAAACAAGGCCTGCCACACCGTTTCTGTCCAGGAAAACACGCCCCATATCCTTTGCCTTGATGCCGTTAATGATGTTAAGGAGCATTCCCACTATCATCATCACCACACCAAAACCGATACCGATAACAAGCATAGTCGTGATATTGGCATTCTCCATAGGATTCATAAACAATGGCTTTATAAGGTGCTCGTTTGAAAAGATACTTCCGTACATAAAGCCGAAGACCATTGCCATAAGACCGCCGCCGGTAAAAATGCCGCCGAGGGCCGATTTTTTCTTCAAAAGAAACAATCCTGCCAGGAAGAATATCAGTCCCTGACCCACGTCACCGAACATAAAGCCCACCATCAGGCAATAAATTATGGCAACGATAGGCGTAGGGTCTATCTCGTCGTACGCTGGCAAGCCGTACATAGTAACTACAGGCTCAAAGGTCCTGAAAATCGGGTTGTTTTTCAGTTTGGTAGGCGGAACAGTGCCGGAGGCTCCGTCCTCATCTTCTACCATTACCACGTTCGGGTCTGCATTTATTTCAGGCTGTATCCTTTTTAAGGTTTCCTCGGGAATCCAGCCCACAATGCGGAATGAGTCCTTTGTAAACGCCGCATACTTCATTATCTCATAGACAGCGCTTCTCTCGGAAAGATACGCATAAAGCTCCGTAAGTCTCGCCTCATATCCTTGGGCAAGGCCGCTGATAGACGCAGCCAAGGCCGCTGACCTTCCGTTTTTCTCGTTAATTTCATCGTTAAGAGCCGCGCATATCTCCTTAGGCGTTCCGGAAAGCCCTTCAGGCACCTCAAGCCTCTCAAACTGGAGACTGCTGAACACCGCATCCACACGTATTTCCGCATCTTCCGGCATCACATACAAAATGTGTTCGTACTCCCCTGCAGTTCTTATATGTACAACCACCGTCTCAAGCTCTGCCGCATAGATCATCAGACGGTCAAAATTACGTTTTGAAAGTCTTCCGAAGCGCAGCTTGAAAAATCGCATATTGAAAAGTCTCTCTATGTCTGCATCAAGGTCCCCAAGATCAAGTATCTGGGAAAGGAGCTGTTTTCGCTGGGCCACCTCTTTATCGATTTCGGCCTTCTCCTCTTTCTTTTTCAGCAAAACGTTTTCCGCTTCTGACAAAAGCGCCATAGCCTGTTCAGTGCCGCCGGTCCGTATGTTTTCGCTGACCTCGGGAAGTTTCTCGGGAATATCAATACCAAGTGATGCCATCACTTCTTTACATCGTCTCAGACACTCCTCATAGGCATTAACGCCCTTGTAAGAGTACATTCCCCTTACGTTTCCCAGCACGCTCATTGCGTATTCAGGCTGTATGCCAAAGCCTTCATTCACGTATTTTTCTATAAATTCTTCCACGTACTCTTTTTTTCCTGCAAAGTTTACGTGTTTCATTTTTACAATTGCCAAATTTTCTCACCGCCTAATGTTTTGTATAAACATCAATATATTTTATTATTTTCTCGGGGGCAACTCCGTACCTGACACCCTCCACCACGGTAATTATATTATTGATATCCATTTCCTTGAGGTAAAGATACGCAAGCACCGTGCTGAAATTATATGAGTCCTTCCGCAGCTGTCTGTGGTACATTCTGTAGAGATATGCAGAAAAACGCCTGTCCCAGTCTTTCTCGTCAACACCCTTGAAAATATCCCTGTATTTCATCCCTTCCACGATGGCCGGAAATTCCTTTATATCACAAGCCGCCAACTCATAAATCTTTGTTCTGTTTATTTTATTTTTATTCGGCATAATGTGATTTACGATTTCCTCCGTGGTCATATCGTAATATTTTTTATACCTGTATATCCACAATATATTAAAAACGTCAACTTCCGCAGAAACAAACTCATTAACGCCCCTGCTGTCAGAAGCAGAAAGATAAGTCTTGGCGCCCCTCTGGAGCTTCTTAAAATAAAACTCATCAAGAGCAGTTCCTATGTCCATAGGCGTCCTGAGTCCAAATTCGGTAAATCTGCCGATAATGCGTTCATACTCCGTTCCTGCAAGGGCATCTCTCAACTCTGCAAGACTCCTTGCCGCAAAGCATCGCTCCATGTTAAGGCCGCTGCTGACAATCTTGTGACTTTCAATAGCCGCCGCATCAGCAATTCCGTCAGAGTTTCCTCCTCTGCAGGCATTTCGCACCGCCTTTTTCACCGTTTCAATTTCATATTTTGAAAGGAAAATCCTGAGAAAGTTTTTTTCCTTCTCACCAAGCATCGCCGACAATTTCTCCGCATCGTTAATGATATCCCGGCTGAACAGATGCTCCAACGTGCCTCTGTGCACCGTAGTTTCATTGACGTCACTCAGCAAACCGCTGTATCCGGGGGAGCTTTTCAGGTAGCCAACCACCTCACCCACGCTCGTCATTGACGACAATGCAACAAAATCATCGAAACGGAGCAATTTGCTGTACATTCCTCTTAATTTCGTGATAACAGCGCTGTATTTAACTACCGAGCCCACAGCCTCACCCCTCTTTTCATCACTTGACAATCCTTCCGTACAATTCTTCAACCCACGTGTCAAAGTGTTCGCCACGGTATTTTTCCATCAAAGCGATTTTCTCTTCCGAGCGCGCAATATGCTCTTTCGCCTCCTTGTCAGCGGCACTAATTATCTTAACCCTCTCCGCCTCAAGTTTTTTCTCAGCCTGTTCAATTTCAGAGGCATGAAACGCCTCTTTTTCATCTTCTATTATCCCGGCAATATCAAGCTTTCTCTCCTCTGCCTCCCGCACGATCTCACAAGCCCGCGCATCTATTTCCAATATTTTCGAAATAATCGAGTCCAAAAGCTCACCGCCTTTCATTTTTTTCTGTATAATACCACTTTAATCCGCAAAATGCAATAGTGCCTACAACAAGATAATCATTTGCTTCGTCAACACCGCCACCGAAGCGCCACCAAATTTCCACAAAACCCTTTCCCCACAAGGCTTCGCAGCCAATGAGTCAGGGGGCAGGTCCCTGACTCACGAAACCATAAAAAAATAGCGCAGCGGTCACAAACCACTACGCCGATGCTTTCAAGGTTTCCGAAAGCGTTGTAGGCAAGAGCGTACTTCATACCGTCACCGCGGGCGATCTCCGTCATATTGCCCATTGCATCGTAGGTGTAGGCGACGTTTGCAAGCTCTGTGTCTGCTGAGTCCTTGCTTGTTACCTTGGTGGTTCTGCCTGGCGGTCTTGTTGCCAAGGGCGTCTGTTTCTGCCACCATATCGTTGCCGGCGTTAAGGAAAAGCCGCCCCAAAGGACGGCCTTGCTCTTACTAAAAGATGGGTGACCAAACGCAGACTTGTCAGGAATATTCCTGAAACCTTTAAGGACTTGGGATTATCCCAACAAACTGCCTTTTATCTCCAAAAGGTGATGCTTGCAATACGATTTTTACGAATTCACTCCAGTTGTTCAATTTTCATAATAACATTTTCAAACTTGTAGGGAATGTAACAAATTCTCACGCACATGCCATCTTCCAATATTCCGCCATTGACACGATTTAGCGGATATCCCCAAGCACTTACAAATCCAGGAACAGAGAATTCCACACCATCAACAAAAAAACTATCCGGTAAATTCGGCTGTCCTTCCTCAGCAAGTGTATAATCAGAAATTACACCTTGGACTGTAAGATACTCGCCAGCAACATAAGCATGATACACTTTGCGCTTTGCGTCAATGGATGTGTACGCTTGACAGGAAATTATGAAGAACAGAAATACTATAATAGCTAACGCTAGGCAACGAACACCTGTATCAACCTTTTTCCAAAACACAATGACAAGCAATGCAATCAAAACGGTTATTACACAAAATATCACAAACGCAGGATTTACTCCGTAAAAAGGCTTCGCCTCATAGATTTCCTTATACATAAATTCCTCCTCAATTCGTAAATTACACCTTACTTTCAACTATCGAATAGAGTTCTTTTGCGTTACTATTAATTGGTAATGCCAAATAGTATGAACCCCCTTTAGCAGTTCCGAACAATTTCTTGCCTATACTAATCCCTTTCTTTAGGCTAGCGCCTACTGCCCACGCAAAACCAACACCATATGTTGATATATTACTACCAGATGCCTTTGACACTGTAATTCCCCAAGTAGTTATTGAACTAAATGTAAAACCGCGAGTATAATCCTTAGGACCTTTCATTCTTTTTGCGGTAATCAAAAAGAATGTAACACCGTTCTTTGAACGGATATTTCCGTATCCATCGTAGGTCATCACGTTTACGTCTGTAAACGCTTCTTCCCCTACTGCCATGTGCTTCTCCGTAAGGAGCTGGCCCAAGGCATCGTAGGTGTATTCGGTGATACCCTCCACGCTGTCCGTCACCTTGGTGATGCGTTCCTCTGCGTCGTACTCGTAGGAATAAGTATATTCTTTTCGGGCAGTAATGTCAATGGAGAAGGAACGAGGAAAGCCGCCCCGAAGGGCGGCCTGGGTATAAGGCTTTATAAAAACTATGTTTCCAAAGGCATCGGAACCCCGATATTTATTCCCGGGGTATACTTATTGTCTCCCCAATATGTGCATTCTAAATCATTATCTTCCGATAATAAAATGATATAAAGAGACCAAATGCCTTCATTATTGTAGTCAGCGGTGTCTTTTCTGCATGATTTTATACAAATTCTGTAAGCACTTTCACTTGTTTGAATATCATATGATGAAGTTACTATGATTTTTTGATTCGTCTCATTTTCTTCGTCAATAATTTGAGGACATTGACTATCCCATTTAGGAGCAACACCTTTAAAATATGCAAACAACTCCTGTACACTTGTCTCAAATTCAAAATCACTGGATAAAACATTTTTTGAAAACAAAGATTTGACCACTTTTTCATCTTTATTTTCTATCGCTTTTAAAAGCGAGTTTAATTGCTTATTAGCATATTCTTGGTCTTTGTCATATTTTCGACCAAACAAACCCTCATCTTGTCCAACACATCCACACAATAACAACAATAATGCAGTGATTATAGCAATCACTTTTTTCATATATATCCTCCCTTTAGTACAACTCTTTTTATGAGCATTCCGGAAATTCATATACATACTATCATAATTAAATTTAAAAGTAAATCAATGAGGCAGGGGGCAGGTCCCTGACTCACGAGGTCCCTGATTCATGTTGAATAAAAATGTTTTTTCAGGAAATAATATTACTATCAGAAATGAGCCACAGCGTCTGACGCCGTGGCTCGCCATTGCAAAGAAAGGACGGTAATCATTATGGAACAACCAAGCGATACATTGGCGCTTCTTAAGGAGTGCAGTTCAGGCATTGAAACAGGGGTGTCTTCAATAAAGGACGCTCTTGAATATGCCCACAGCCAGGAGCTGAGAGATCTTCTGAATGCTTACAAAGTGGAGCACGAGCATCTCAGAGACGAGGTGCAAGCGTGTATTAAGGAATGCGCAGGAGATGACCCTGAGGCGCTGGAGAAGCATACCTTCTCGGCGGCAATGGGAAGAGTGATGTCAAAGATGAAAATCAATGCAGAGCTTGCCTTTAACGACAAGGACACAAAAGTTGCATCCCTTATGTCGGAGGGGTGTGAGATGGGCTCCCGAACCCTTACCGGCTACGTAAACCAATACAAAAACGCCGACAAGAAAGCAAAAAATCTTGCCGGCAATATCATTCGCATTGAAGATGAATTGTGTGATAAATTAAGAAAATTTTTGTGACAAAAAACAAAAAACGCTGCCTCGGAACAAACCTCCTTGGCAGCGCCATTACTTATTTGAACTTTTCCGGCTTCTCAATCAAATTGACGCCGTATTTTTCAATTATTTCTTCCGCCTTCATAACGCAGCTCAAATCGCCTATTGCAGAAGGATAGTGGGCATCGCATCCAAGCACCGTCTTGACGCCCAGCTTGCCGGCAATACTCCAGAACTTCTCGTTGGGATATCTTCGCCTGTCCCCTATGCCCAAAAGATTTATCTCAAAGGGTACGTCATATTTAAGGGACGCCTCGCAAAGCTTATACGCCTCTTCCTCGTAGATGCCGCTGTCACCCATAAAACTGAAAAGATCCGGGTGGGCAACGTAAGTAAAAAGGCCAGTCTTCATTGCCTCAATTACCTGCTCTCCATACCTTCGAAATTGCGCCACATTATCGGTGGCATTGTAACTGTACACACCGTCAATTTCATTATTGGTAAAATGTTGACCCAGTATCAGGTAATCAAAACCAAACTTTTCAATAAATTTATACGTTTCCTCGAAAAACGCAGGATAATACTCCAGTTCGTAACCAAGAAAAATCTTCAACCTGTCCTTGTATTCTTCTCGCAGAGCATTAACGGTATCCACATAGCCCTCAGTTTCTGCCACAGGCATACGGAAGGTTGAGTAGTGGCCCGTTTCCTTTGGAAACATATACGGCGAATGGTCGGAAAAGCCCAGCTCCTGAAAGCCTTCCCTGATGGCTGTTTCAACGTATTCACGCTCCGTACCCATTGCATGTCCGCACCGCCATGTGTGGGTATGATAATTGTATTTCATTTTCATAATTATTTCTCCGCGCTTATCGCCTCGGGATGGGGTAACACAATAGCTTTGTTAAACTCATCAATCCCCGGCTGTACCAAGCCCTTAAGATATTCCAATGCCGCAGTTGCGTGTTTTACTCCAAAGCTGCTCTCGTTAAGGCCGTAAGCTTCCATTGCCTGATCTGATGCCAATGCCTTTTCAAGGGGAACTACATTAAACACCACTCTGCCGTCAACGCTGTGTCTGTGCATCCAGGTAGGCACGTAATCTGCATTGCTGATAACAGTCTCGCCGGTGCTGTATTTTCTTATTGTAACGCTTGAAAGCAAACCGTTTTCGGTAAGGATATACTTCGCCTGCTGTTCTGCGCTGACAACCGCCCTGTTCTGTCCGGAAATAAAATTGCCCAGAGAATAGTAGCATAGCATCTTATTCTCTCCGTCAGCAGAGGTATAAGTCGCAACAGGCTGTACAACGTGAGGATGTCCGCCCACCAAGAGGTCTACCCCCATATCGCAAAGCTTCTGAGAAATCTCCTTTTGCATAGTGTTAGGATAATCCTGATACTCGTAGCCCCAGTGGAGATATACCACGATAAAATCAGCGCCGTCCTTCTTCATTTCGTCAATGCGGGCCGAAATTTCGGTGTAAAATCTGTCAAGAAGATTGGGATTGAAAGAATCCACCAGATCCCTTGCAAAAATAATTTCAGCGCCGCAGGAGGTATGCTTGCCGTCTCCCGTTATCTCAGAATTTTCAACACAATATTTACATTGAGGGCAATACTTTTCCAGCCTGATACCGTTAAGGAACTTCTCTGTAGTAGATTCCTTTTCCGCTGCAGGGGGCGCCTCATAAGTGTAATTCAGCATTCCCAGCTTCACACCGTTAACGTCTTTTATTGCATAACTTTTCGACTCTGTATCTTGTCTCGTGCCTATGCAGGGAAGTCCTCTTGCCGCAATCTGCTCCTGAGTCCTGAGAAGACCGTACCTTCCGTTATCGTAGGTGTGATTATTGGCAAAAAGCACCATATCAAAACCGGAGGCCTTCACCGTGTCAAGAATCTGATCCGGCACGTGGAAAGTAGGATAATATTTATAATTGCCCTCTGAAACGGTCGCCTCAAAATTCAGCGCAGCATAATCGTGCTCCCCGATAATGTCCAGCAAATACTTTGTTGACTCAGAAAAATCGCAAGTTCCGCCTCCGTAGCGTTTTGCGCTGTCCACCTGTCCGCCGTAAACCATCAGGTCCCCTGCTCCCAGAAGCGTAATCTCGCTATACGTAACAGGCTCCGGCGTTCCGGGCACGTCAGTAGGCTTCTCAGTAGCTGACGAGGACGGTTTTCCTGTGCTTCCCGCAACCTCCGTGGCGCTGATAGCCCCTTGGTTCTTGTTTTCGCTGTCCTCAGAATTGTTATTTGAAGCCAGCTTCCCTGAAAAGCCCAGCGAAAGCAATACAACCACAAAAATCAACGTGATTGCCATCATTACCGCGCTGCTGATAACCAATATCTGATTTAGTTTTTTTCTGTTAAGCTTCATAAATATTCCTTACTTTCAGATTATAATCAATTATCCTTTTACTCAAGGCCGCACATTATCTTAAAGTTCTGCACAGCCTGTGACGCCGCGCCTTTTCCTAAATTGTCAAGACAAGAGTTTATATACGCAAACCCGTCTTCTACGTTTACTTTTATGCTGATGGCGTTGGTGTCGTTTACCACCTTCGTACCGTAGGACATTTCACTGCTGTCCCTTACCACAGACACGAGGTCAAGAGGGCTATATGCGTTTCTTATTCTCTCTTCAAGAATGCACCTTGCCTCTTCATCGGTTTTTGATGACATCTCTGCATCAAGCTGAACACGAATGTTAGTATTAATGCCTTTAAATACCGAGCGGAGCACAACCGGCGTAAAATTCACTTTGACACCTGAATACATAGCCATCTCAGGTACGTGCTTGTGCTTGTGGCCATAGGAGTATGCCCAGTCGTCTGACACCTCTTCCACAGACTTTCTTGCGCCGGAATTTCCTGACGTAGAAACCACGGTAGCCTCACCTGCCAGAAGGTCCTTAATAGGGTAGAGAGCAAGAATTACCGAAGTTGCATAGCATCCGGGATTTGCCACCAATCTGGCTTTTTTAATCTTTTCGCGGTTAATCGCAGGCATACCGTACACTGCTTCCTTTAAAAGCTCAGGTCTTGTGTGAGGAAGCTTGTACCACTTTTCAAATTTCTCCCTGTCAAGTCTGAAAGCGCCGCTCATATCAATTACCTTACAGCCCTTATCAAGGCACTCCTGAACGCTGTCAAGGGATGCCTGATCCTTCGTTGCCAGAAATACTACGTCGCAATCCTCCAAAGAGCCAATCTCTCCGGAAGAATTTCTTTTATAAACAATTTTCACGTCAACCTTATCCTTGTCAAGGACGTCATAAGCGCCCTCTTCAAAAACTCGTGTCAATTCTTGTCCCACCATTCCGGTGTAACCGATAATACCTACTTTATATTTCTTTGCCATAATCTATCTCTCCCGTAAAATCATTTTATAATAGATAAATATGTTAAATTTTCATCGATTGGTGTAAATTCTGCAACACACACAGGCTTTCCGGCTGAGGGAGCATGTATCACATAATATTTACCGTCTTTCTCTCCTAAAACAAGACGTACATGACCCGGATTAAAAAGAGCTGCCGGGCTGTCCAGCTCTACAAAAAGATCTTCTCTCTCTTTTAATGAAAGTGCCTTAAGATCAACAGGCTCACACATTATTTTACTTTGTTGGCTTGTGTTCCTTGGCATTTCAAAGCCGAAAGATCTCATCACCGCACATACAAAACTTGAACAATCCACACCGTTGTTCATACCGCCCCAACCATAAATTGTCCCGATATACTTAAATGCCTGAGTATAATAATTGGACATGGTATACGGAATAAAGCCTTTATGAGCTTTCGTTTTATCAATTGTCGCGCTTTTCTTTGCAAGTTCACCGTTCGCCGTTCTTTCAGGGAGTGTTACTTTGAAAACCTTTTGCTCCTCACCCTCAATGGGAAGCACAACACCCATATCAATGTTTTTTTCATCAAATTTCACAATAGGGTCGGCCACCACTGCAAAATTATCAGGTCGGACAAAATAGTTCCAGAGTTCCTCATTATCGGTAACAGCCACATCACTTTTTTTCACCCAACCACGATAATAATATGATTGAACGTAATAAAATTCATTATCAAGACTCTCGTGTAGCACCCACAAAGGCATTCCCACGATAATTTCGGTTTCCTGAATTCTGTCATAGGGCATATTATCGGGAGCTTTCAAAACTATTTCGCTGCAAGGCACAGTTCTCATATCCGCCCTGCCGGTCGCTATACCTCTTTTTTTAACAAAACTTCCCGCTGCATCAATATTTCTGTTTTCATATATCGCCGATATCTCCGCTTTTGAAAACCTTATACCGCTTTCCTTGTAACAGGGGGAATAGGAAATCTCCGCGCTAAGCCAGCTTCGCAATTGGGTTTCTGTTGTATCGTTACTTTTTTCAAAGTTCTTTACGTCAACTATGTATTCCGCCAACCTCTCCATAGCTGAATTCTCTGCCTTGATTTGTTCTACGTCAAGAATCACCTGTGAAGCAGACCCGTCACCGTGGATCTCTTCATAATTGTTGATCCACCAAGAGGCCTCCTTTGACGGATTTAAACACAAAACATCTTGGTAACTTTCAGAAGGACTTTCTGTAGCCATATTTTGTTCACTTTCCCCAGTCTCTGACGGCTCACTGTTACGTGCTTCAGTATGTTTTTCCAAATGGTCCTTGTCGATTTTTTTATGAGACGTTTCACATCCTGCAACACATACAAGAGTGCCGATACAACACCCAAAAATTATAGTCAAATACAACAATTTTTTTACGTTTTTCATTTTATTCTGCAGCCTCCGTAGCAGTTCTCAATTCGATAAGAGAAATTTCAGGTGTACAGAAAATTCTCAGACCCTTTTCCACGCCAAGGCCTCCGCACACGTAATTAAGTCTTCCGTTGCCGTCGCTGCTGAGTCCGTAAACGTCGTCCTCCTCAGGAAAAAGACCTGTTTCATCATCATATAACGCACCTAAAATAGGCAAGCGGTATTGACCTCCCAAGGTATGCCCTGAAATAGAAACATCGTAGTCAATCTCAGTAAACGTACGTTTATTTACGTCTTTCAGCCTTCTTGTAACATTATAATTTATGGGTTTATGCGTAACGCAAATGCTGAAATCCTTGTCCTGGTCAAAATCCATGCCGTTAAGCACGTCCTTATCGTACTCAATGCCGGTAAGGTAAATTGACTCTCCCTCATCAGAAGTAATTTTCTGCGCAGGATAAATAAATTCAGCTCCGTAATTTTCTTCAAAAAACTTCATAAAATCAGTTTTTTTCGGAGGCTTAATGCACATCTTCCACTTATTACTGTCCGAAGGAGCATTCGCCGGAACGTAGTCATTATCGCCCACAATATAATATATCGGAACGTCTGTATCAAGGCACTCCATAAGATCCCTTACCGCCCAATAGTCGGTTTCTTCAGGGCTTTTAAGAAAGTCACCTGTAAAAAGAATCATATCATATTCAACGTCTTTCAGTAACTTCTTGATTTTCGCCTGCCTGTCGCCAAACTCTGTCCCAAGCAAATCACTTATCTGCAATATTTTATACCCGTCAAAGGACTCAGGCACCTGCTCGTGGGCAATTACAACCTCTGTGAGTACAACTCTGCTGCCATCTCGCAGAATCAATATCAACAGCGTAACGAGAAGCACAACCGCCAGCGCTATGGCAACCAAAGGAATCCAGACCCGGCTTTTCTTTATATCTTTAAAAAATGAAATCTTTTTCTTTCCTGACGAATACATCGTCTTTTTAAAACGGTACTTCATCACGGGCCTCCTTCCCCAAAGTATACAATACAACTTTATTTTATCACACTTTACATATTTTTCAATTGCTTTTCAAAAAGCCTTTCACATATTTTTCCTGCAATCTCCCCTTTTTCCTCAGAACTTTTCCCTTGCCAACCTTCCTCAACATAATATTTCACCAAAAGCTCCAACGCACTGCACAGCCCATCAGCATCAGCGGCTCGCTCCACTTCAACAAAACTGATCTCCACCTCCGGCAACGGCGCAGGTTTGTTCATAGCACTTATTCCTCAAATTCTTCATCATTTACAATAAAATTAATATTACACAACAACATTAGAATATACTTAAAACAAAACAATAAAAAACGGATTCCTTACGGAATCCGTTTCAATTAGTACCCGGCAACTACATATTTTCACAAGTCGTCTCCAACTAACTATCGTCTGCATTAAAGAGCTTAACTGCTGTGTTCGGCATGGGAACAGGTGTTTCCTCTTCATCATTATCACCGGATATTATTCAATTTCCCGAACCCTCAAAACCAAATAACTCGAAAACTACTTAAGATTTATTGAAGTACCCTCAAACTCTACCTTTGACGTATATATTTCTTTAACCTTTATTGGTCAAACTTCCGACCTATTAGTATCAATCCGCTAACACGTTACCGTGCTTACACTCTTGACCTATCAACCACATAGTCTTTGTGGGGTCTATGGATATCTCATCTTGGGGCCGGTTTCACGCTTAGATGCTTTCAGCGTTTATCCGATCCGAACTCGGCTACCCGGCTATGCTCCTGGTGGAACAACCGGTGCACCG
>JAGAKK010000084.1 GCA_017625675.1 Clostridia bacterium
ACCATTTTTATATTTTCAATATAAAGCTTAAAATTTTTATTTTTACGAATATCTTTACAACTTTGGTAAAATAATGTATAATAAGCTTAACTAATTTAAGCGAGGTACTTTTATGATTACAAACGATATTAAGTATATTGGCGTAAATGACAGGGACATTGACCTTTTTGAGGGGCAGTACATTGTGCCCGAGGGAATGGCATATAATTCCTACGTGATCATTGACGAGAAAATTGCGGTAATGGATACCGTTGACGGAAGATACGGCGACGAATGGCTGAAAAATCTTTCTGCGGCAATCGGCGACAGAAAGCCTGATTACCTTGTGGTACAGCACATGGAGCCTGACCATTCGGGAAGCATTACCGCCTTTGTAAAAGCCTACCCTGAGGCAATTATCGTGTCCTCTGCAAAGGCATTCGTAATGATGAAAAACTTTTTCGGCGACGATTACAGCGACAAGAGAATCGTTGTGGGAGAAGGTGACAAGCTGGAGCTTGGCAGCCATACATTAAATTTTGTAACTGCGCCCATGGTGCATTGGCCTGAGGTTATTGTAACCTATGATTCCAAGGACAAGGTGCTTTTCTCTGCAGACGGATTCGGAAAGTTCGGCGCCCTTGACGCAGAGGAGGACTGGGCTTGCGAAGCAAGACGTTACTATATCGGCATCGTTGGAAAATACGGCGCTCAGGTGCAGGCTCTCCTGAAAAAGGCGGCAACCCTTGACATTGAAAAAATTTGTCCTCTCCACGGACCTGTCCTTACAGAAAATCTTGGGTATTACATCGGACTTTACGACACATGGTCTTCTTACCGTCCAGAGGAGGAGGGCGTAATGATTGCCTACACTTCCGTTTACGGCAACACGAAAAAGGCGGCAATGAAACTTGCGGAGCTTCTTGAAAAGAAAGGTTGTCCCAAGGTGGCCGTTAATGACCTTGCACGCTGCGATATGGCGGAGGCGGTGGAGGATGCCTTCCGCTACAGCAAAATGGTACTTGCCACAACGACCTACAATGCAGATGTTTTCCCCTTTATGAAGGAATTTATCAACCACCTCACAGAGCGCAACTACAGCAACAGAACCGTTGCGTTTATCGAAAACGGCAGCTGGACGCCAATGGCAACCAAGGTGATGAAGGCAATGCTGGAAAAAAGCAAGAACCTCACCTACACAGAAAACAACGTGACGATAATGTCTGCCCTCAATCCTCAGAGCGAGGCTCAGCTGGAGGCTCTTGCCGAGGAACTGTTGTGACAGGGTGCGACAAGGGACAGACTTCTGTCACAAATTTTTAAAAATTTTGTTTTATTTTTTTTGACTGCACCAGGGGGACAGACATCCGGTGCAGTTTAGACCTGACAAAAAAGTGCACCGGACGTCTGTCCCCCTGGTGCAACCTCTTGTGAATTGAATAAAATAATAATATAGAAAAGGAGATTGATGTTTATGAAGTATGTATGCGATGTTTGCGGATGGGAGTATGACGAGGAGTTGGGCGATCCCGATAACGGAATTGCGCCCGGAACTAAGTTTGCGGATCTTCCCGATGATTTTGCTTGCCCTCTTTGCGGAGTTGGCAAGGATAGCTTCAGCGAGGCTTGATTGTTAAGGTGTGACAGGGGACAGGTCCCTGTCACGAAAAAAATAACATGACAGGGGACGGGGCTAAAGCAACTTTTGTCGAGTTTTGACACCCGCCCCCTTGTCACACTAAAAAAACGTGACAGGGGGCTGTCCCCTGTCACAGTTGGAGTTGATGATTTATGGAAATGGTGTTGTTGACTGCTCTCGGAGTGGGAGGGGCGACTGTTTTCGGGTCGCTTATAGGCTTTATTTTCAAAAAATTCTCACATAAATTTTCAGACGTTGTATTGGCCTTTGCGGCCGGTGTGATGCTGGCGGCGGCTGTATTGGGCCTGATTTTGCCATCTGTTGATTACGGCGGGAAATTTGGCCTTGTCATTACTGTTGCCGGAATTTTTGTGGGTGCAATTTGCTTGAACTTTATTGACAAATTGGTGCCTCACTTGCACCATCTGATGGGACCTGACACGGAGGAACATCACAATGCAAATCTCAGCAAGGTGCTTTTGTTTGTGGCGGCAATCGCCATACATAACCTTCCCGAGGGAATTGCCGCAGGTGTGGGCTTCGGCTCAGGGGACACCACTCAGGCGCTTCTCATTGCAGGCGGCATTGCCCTTCAGAACGTACCCGAGGGTATGGTAATTATCGGGCCAATGCTGGCGGCAGGTGTAACGCCGAAAAAGACATTTATCTGTGCAATGCTGACAGGTGTTGTGGAGGTTGTGGGAACTCTTATCGGTTACTTTGCGGTGAGCATTTCCACGATAATATTGCCTTTTGCCCTTGCATTTGCTGGGGGCACCATGCTCTATGTAATAAGCGACGAGATGATTCCGGAAACACATGCGCACGGCAGCGAAAGAGGTGCAACATACGCACTTTTGGCAGGCTTTTGTGTAATGCTTATTTCGGACGTGCTGTTGGGGTAAAGTTTCATAAAAAGTAAACGGACCGCGCTTTCAAAAGTGCGGTCTTTTTTGAGTGGAGCCACGGCGTCAGACGCTGTGGCTCCTTTTGTGCGGGAAGGTGCACCAGGGGGACAGACGTCCGGTGCATTTTTTTGCTTGGTCCAAACTGCACCGGATGTCTGTCCCCCTGGTGCACCCTGTCATGCAAAAAAACTGTTGACGGCAATGTAAAATAATGTTATTATAATTAAGGTAATTGATGATATGGTATGTTGGAAGAGTGGGTACGAGGTTCCCGCTCTTTTGTTTTACAAAAAGTGCCGTGGAAGAGATTGCAGAAAAATAAAAAAGCGAGGTAGAAAATGGCTGGAGGAAAAGTTGTTCAGGCCGTTGAGAAGATCGTGGCGCCTATTATCGAGGGGCTTGGCATAGAGCTCGTTGAGGTGGAGTACGTAAAAGAAGGGCCGAACTGGTATTTGAGGCTTTATATTGATAAGCCCGGAGGCATTTCCATTGACGATTGTCAGGTGGTAAATGACAGCGTAAGCGATGCTATTGACGCAGAAGACCCCATTCAGGGCGCGTACATTTTCGAGGTTTCATCACCGGGCCTTGACAGACCGCTGAAGACGGACAGAGATTTTGAAAAGTACAAAGGCGAGCTTGTGGAGGTTTCTCTTTATAAAGCGGAGAAAGGCGCAAGCAAGTACGAAGGCGCTCTGGTAGGAAAGCAGGACGGAAAAATCATTATCGAGGATGCGAAAGGCCAGCCGATAATGTTTGAGGAGTCGTTGGTGGCTTTGGTTAAGAGAGTAATTCAGTTTTAAAAGTATAAGTTTAAATAAAGTTTGAAAAATGTTTTTTATTTTTGAAAGGATGGTTTATCAAAGATGAATAAGAAGGAGTTTTATGAGGCTCTTACAGAATTGGAAAAGGAAAAGGGCATTGACAGAGAAGTTATTATCAGAGTTCTTGAGGAAGCTATTAATCAGTCTTATGACAAGAAAAGCGGCGAGGACGGAAGAATTCACGATACAGGCTCCGGCATGGAGAAGAGACGTCGTGTAGAGCTTGACAGAGATGCTCACGAGATGAGAGTTTACATCCAGAAGGAAGTTGTTGAGGTTGTAGAAGATGAGTCTACACAGATTTCCCTTGCAGAAGTAAGAATGGAAGACCCTGATTTCGAGGTTGGCGAAATAGTTGAAGTTGACATTACTCCCGACGATTTCAAGAGCCTTGGAAGAGTCGTTGCTCATCAGGCTAAGTCCCTTCTTATTCAGCAGATGAAGGACAAAGAGCGCGAGCTTATTTGCGAAGAGTTCAAGAGCAAGGTAGGCGACATCGTTAACTGTCACATTCAGAGCGTTGAAACCTATGACTACCTTGACAAGAAGACCGGAAGACTTGAAACAAGAAGAAACGTGTACGTTCAGGTTGGAAAGATTGAGGGCGTTATTGAGCACGCAGATCAGATTCCCGGCGAGGAGTACAGAGCGAACACCACCATTAAGGCGTACGTAATTGAACTTAAGGACAAGAGATCCAGAAAAGGAAACAGACAGAGCTCTATGAGAGAGCCTGTATTGAAGCTTTCCAGAACACACGACGATCTTCTTAAGAGACTCCTTGAGCAGGAGGTTGTTGAGATTGCCAGCGGCGTTGTAGAGCTTAAGAGCATTGCAAGAAAGCCCGGACAGCGTTCAAAGATCGCTGTATATTCCAACAATCCCAAGGTTGACCCTGTAAGCGCTTGCGTAGGTGAGAAGGGCGGCAGAATTCAGAGAGTTGTTGAGGAGCTTTGCAACGAGCGTATTGACGTTATCAGATGGAGTCCTATTCTTGAGGACTTTGTAAGAAACAGTCTCAGTCCCGCAAAGGTTTCCGACGAGGAAGCTATCTCCATTGAGGAAGAGGAGAAGATGGACGGTGACAGAAAGATCAGAAGAAAGGTTGCTACGGTAATCGTTCCCGACGATCAGCTCACACTTGCCATCGGCAACAGAGGTCTTAACGTAAGCCTTGCGGCAAAACTTACAAGCTGCAAGATCGATATTAAGAGCGAGAAAGACTCCGCTGAAAAGAACAGAGCAATGCTCAGCGCAATTTTGGGCGATTGAGGTGGTCTGATTGTTGAAGCAGAGAAAAGTGCCTGTGAGAATGTGCATTGGCTGCGGAGAAAAACGTCCCAAGAAGGAGATGCTGAGAATTGTCAGGACTCCTGAGGGTGAATTCCACGTGGATGCTACCGGAAGGCAAAACGGCAGAGGCTGTTATATATGCCCCAAGGCAGAATGTATGGATGCTATGTGCAAGCAGAAAAGACTTGCCCGCAGTTATGAGATGAACATTGAACAGGCGGTATACGACAGTTTGAAAGAAGAATTTAAAGCGTGTTTAGTGAAAAACGGAGGTGGCGCTGTTGAGTAAGAACGGCATAAAAATAAATGAACTTGCAAAAATAGTAAGTTGGGAGAGCAAAAGAGTAATGTCCAAGCTTAATGAGATGGGCATTTATCCCAGAAGCCTTGAAAGTGAAATTACCGAGGAGCAGGCTGAGTCCTTTTACAGACGCATAAACTTTACAAAGGGCGGCAAGGAAAAGGCTGCGGCTTCCACTGAGACAAAGACTCAGAAGAAGACTCCTGCTACAGGAAAGGGCAGTGGCGTAATCGTAAGACGTGTTGTAGTTGAAAGCTCTGACGACGAGCAGGAAAGCTCAAAGAAAAGCTCAAAGAGAGATTCTCAGGCATCATCAGGCCTCAGATCCGGCTATTCTACAGTTCGTGGCGCAGACGACTATGAGGCTCTTATAAATTCCGCAAAGAAAAACAATGCGGAGAAGAAGGGTGACAGCAGCTCTGCTGAGTCCGTTGTACCCGAAGATACTGCGCCTGCGGCTCCCAGAAAGATAATCAGAAGAATCAAAAAGGTAGAGCCTGTTGCAGAAACAGCAGAGGTTAAGCCTGCTGAGAAGGCAGAAGCAAAGGCTGAGGTAAAGGCAGAAGAGCCTGTAAAGGAGCCTGCTAAGGAAGAAAAGAAGCCTGAGCCTGTGGCTGAGCCCGTTAAGGAAGAGCCTAAGGCTGAAACTAAGGCGGAAGAGAAAGCGCCTGAGAATAAGGGCGAGGCTTCTGAGAACGTTAAGAACGCAGGCAGTATAGAGGTTATTGAGATCAAGAGTAAGCCCTCAAAGCCTGCGCAGGAGAGACAGCCTGCTCAGAACAGAGATAACAGAGATAACAGAGAGTCAAGACCCCGCGACGACAGAGGCGGCAGAAATGACAGACCTGCAAGACCTGAGAGAAACGACCGCGGTGACAGACCCGGCTTTGACAAGAACCGCAATAACGGAGGTCAGGGCGGACAGCGTCCTCAGAGAGACAACAGAAGACAGGGCGGTCTTTCCATTCCTGCAGTTGACCCTGCGGTAATGCAGCAGGATACTCGCCGCGAAAAGGTTCAGGCTCCCGAAAAGCAACACAAGAAGGAGCAGACCCGTCAGCAGGGCGGCAGAAACAACAATGCGCCCCAGAAGGATAAATATAAGACGGCTCAGCGCTTTATCGGCGACAAGAAGGGCGTTAATGAGATTGAGAGCGACGAGTTTTCATACTCCGGCGCATACGACATTGACCACAGCAGAAAGAAGAGCGCAAAGCCCAAGAAGAAGGACAAGAACGCAAAGGCTCAGCCCGGCAATCCTCCTGTTATTGCAGTGCTCACAAACATCAAGGTTCCCCCTGTTCTCACGGTAAAGGAGCTTGCTGAGATGATGAAGAAGAGCGCTTCCGAGGTTATCAAAAAGCTTATGCTTATGGGTGTAATGGCTACTCTCAACCAGGAGCTTGACTTTGACACAGCGGCGCTTATTGCCAGCGAGTTTGGTATCACTGCAGAGCCTGAGATTATCGTTACCGACGAGGAGCTTCTCTTTGAGGATCCCGATGACGAGATTGAGGCAGAGGACGCAGAGCCCAGACCTCCTGTTGTAGTAGTAATGGGACACGTTGACCACGGTAAGACATCACTTCTTGATGCTATCAGATCCACAAGCGTTACTGCAGGCGAGGCCGGCGGTATCACACAGCACATCGGTGCTTATATGGTAACCATTAACGGCAGAAAGATCACGTTCCTTGACACACCGGGACACGAAGCGTTTACTGCAATGAGAGCCCGCGGCGCACAGGTAACTGACGTTGCAATTATCGTTGTTGCGGCAGACGACGGCGTAATGCCCCAGACAGTTGAGGCGATCAACCACGCAAAGGCTGCCAACGTATCAATCGTTGTTGCTGTGAACAAAATAGACAGAGAGGGCGCAAACGTTGACCGTGTAATGACCGAGATGGCAGAGAACGGAATCGTTCCCGAGGCCTGGGGCGGCGACGTGCCTTTCATCGAAGTATCTGCAAAGCAGCGTATCAATATTGAGGAGCTTCTTGAAACAGTTCTTCTCTCTGCTGATATTCTTGAGCTTAAGGCAAGCTCCAAGAAGCAGGCGAAGGGTACTATTATCGAGGCAAAGCTTGACAAGAACCGCGGTCCTGTTGCAACACTTCTGGTGCAGAGAGGTACTCTCAATATCGGTGATGCTATCCTTTCAGAGACAACCTTCGGACATATCCGCACAATGACCAACGACAAGGGTCAGCCCATCAAATCTGCAGGTCCTTCAACTCCTGTGGAGATCACAGGTCTTACAGAGGTTCCTGAGGCAGGTAAGGTATTCTTCGTCGTTAATAACGACGAAAGACTTGCAAAGAAGGTTGCAGACACAAGACGTAATGCACAAAGAGCAGAAACCATGGCATACTCCAACAAGGTTAACCTTGAGGATCTGTTCAGCCAGATTCAGTCTGGTAACGTAAAAGACCTTAACATCATCGTTAAGGCAGACGTTCGAGGCAGCGTTGAGGCTATCAAGCAGTCCCTTGAAAAGCTCAGTAATGATGAGGTCAGAGTTTGCATTATCCACGGCGGCGTCGGCGGTGTAACAGAGTCTGATATTTCTCTTGCAGAGGCTTCCAATGCAATTATTATAGGCTTTAACGTAAGACCTGTAGGAAACGTTGCAGAGGTTGCTGCGGCAAAGGGTGTTGACGTAAAGCTTTACAGAGTAATTTACGATGCTATCAATGACGTTAAGGCGGCAATGAGCGGTATGCTTGAGCCTGAGTACAAGGAAGTTGTAATGGGTCACGTTGAGATCCGTAAGACCTTCAACGTATCAGGTGTTGGTACGATTGCCGGCGGTTACGTTACAAACGGTAAGGTTGTAAGAAACTCCGAAGTAAGAATCGTGCGTGATGGTATCGTCGTTCACGAGGGCAAGCTGGCTTCTCTTAAGCGTTTCAAGGACGATGTAAAAGAGGTTGCATCAGGCTTTGAGTGCGGTCTTTCCTTTGAGCGTTACAACGACATCAAAGAGGGCGACGTTGTGGAGAGCTTCGTAATGGAGGCTATTGCCCGTACCGTTAATTAATAAAGAATGAGGAATTAATGTTATATGGACAGAACAGTCAGAATTGCGGCTGAGATGCAGCGCGTTATAAGCGAGATTATAAGGAACGATCTTAAGGACCCAAGGATCCCGCTTATGACAAGCGTAATGAATATCAAGCTGGCAAAAGATTTAAAATACGCGAAGGTCTACGTAAGCGTATACGGCACGGAGGAAGAAAAGAAGGCGGCCATTGCGGCGCTTAAGAATTCTGCCGGATATATAAGACGCGAGATAGGGCAAAGAATGATAATAAGGGCGCTCCCTGAGCTGACCTTTACTCTTGATGAGTCCCTTGAAAGAGGCGCATATATGTCAAAGCTTATTGACCAAGTGGTGAAAAATGATGAGAACAAAATGGATTGATTGTTTAAATGCAATTGAAAACGCAAACTGCATCGCCGTCTTTATGCACAAAAGTGTGGACGGCGA
>JAGAKK010000085.1 GCA_017625675.1 Clostridia bacterium
ATAATACTCATTGTCTACAAAATAAACAGGGATTCCCTCATAGCTGAGATACTGAAGACCGCAATACTGATTTCTCCAGCCTACTGCCACACCGAAAGAAGAGAGCTGGCTCATCTTTGTAGTGTAGTTTTGTGAAATATCACCGTACTTAGGCATGATGATACGTACGTCTACGCCCATAGCCTTGAGAGCCTTGGGAAGCGCATAAGAAACGTCTGCAAGTCCGCCTGTCTTAATAAAAGGATCAACCTCGGTTGAAACAAATAAAACCTTCATAATAACACATTCACCTTTCCAATCTTTAAGCATTAATCACAAAAGATTTTTCTTTTCTATAACTAATGGGAAATTCTCATTTCCTCTCAGTTCTGTATTCTCTGATATTGTAACATTCTTGTCAACTATTACATTATGTAATTTTGCGTTGGCTTTAATCTTAATATTCTGAAGAATGATACAATTTTCAACTACAGCACCCTCTTCAACCTCTACAAATCGGCCGATAACACTGTTTTTAACAGTACCCTTAATGATACAACCGTCCGCAATAAGTGAATTGGACACCTGACAGCCCTTTACGTAAATCGTAGGAGGCTCGTCTTTTATCTTCGTATATACGGGACGCTGTGAACGGAAAAGCTCTGTGCTTACTTCCATCTTAAGCATATCCATATTTGCGCGGTAATAAGCGCTGATTGAATTGATACAAGAAACGTATCCGCCGAACTTATACGCATTCATTGTAATGCTTCCGTTATTGAACTCGTCAAACAATGCAGAATAAAAGCTTCTGGCGCTCTGTACTCTTGCGTTCTTATAAATAAGATTGATAAGCAGGCTCTTCTTCATAAGGAAAATTTCCATACAAACGTTTGCCTTCTCATCAAAGCCCAGATTCTTGCCTCTTCCGGTAACGCGGTTGGTCTCCTCGTCAACACAGATAGTGTAGCAATTCTGGAAATCAACGTGGGCATTATTTGACTCGGTATAAACAACTGTCACGTCACAGCCTGATGCTTCGTGAGCCTTTACCGCCTCAGAGAGATCCATATTGCAGATCATATAAGAAGACGTCAATATTACGTTCTCGCTCTTGCTCCTGTAAAGGTACTCCATGTTGTTCTTAAGAATCTTGGAGTCGTAATTTATCATCTCCATAATGCCGTGATTGAAAAGGAACAATCCGTCGTTCTTACGGCTGAGATCCCAGGGCTTTCCGTCGCCGATATGGTCCACGAGAGAACGGGAGTTTGACTTTGAGAAAACGCCTACGTTTGTAATGCCTGCATTGACAACGTTCGAGAGCATAAAGTCTACTACACGGAAGCGGCTGGCAATAGGCACCGACGCAATGGAACGGTTCGTTGTAAGACTTCTTATATCAGTCTCGTTTTCCGCAAGATTAAATATAGCCATATAATCCTTGATCATTTTATAAGCGCCTCCCCTGTCAATTTACACCGCTGTAGTTGGGCTCAACCACGCTGTTTGCCTCTATAACTGCAATGTCGTCTCCGTTTCCGATGACGTTATTTGCTTTTACCACACAGTTCTCAAGAATTATGCTCTTATTTACAATAACATTGTCCTCGATTACCGTACCCTCCATAATGATGGAGTCCACTATTCTGGCATTTTTCGCCACCACACATCCGGGGAACAGTATGGAGTTCGTTACCTCGCCTTCCACAACGCAGCCCTCGGTAATGATGCTGTTCTCAATTTTCGCCTCGCAGCCAATGTACTGTGAAGGTCTTACAGCCACGTCAGTATAAAGTTTCCAGCTGGTGTCAAAAAGCTTTACTTCATTGTCCACGCTGAGAAGGTCCATATTGGCCTCCCAATAACTGCTGATAGTTCCTACGTCCTTCCAGTAGCCTTCAAATCTGTATGCAACCAATCTCTCATTGTTTGCAAGCATTGCAGGAATTATATTCTTTCCGAAATCGTAGTTTGAATTCGGGTCCTCTGCATCCTTTACAAGATATTCACGAAGCTTCTGGTATGTGAAAATGTAAATACCCATAGACGCCAACGTGCTCTTGGGATGCTTTGGCTTTTCCTCAAACTCTACCACAACGTCTTCATCGTCTGTATTCATAATACCGAATCTGGAAGCCTCCTCAAGGGGAACCTGCATAACTGCAATGGTAGCATCCGCGCCTGAGTCGATGTGACGGCTCAGCATCTTCCGGTAGTCCATCTTGTAAATATGGTCTCCTGAGAGAATAAGTATGTATTTAGGGTCGTATTGGTCACAGAAGCTGAGGTTCTGATAAACCGCATTGGCAGTTCCCTTATACCAGTCACCGCCCTGCTCGCTCATATAAGGAGGAAGCATTGCTACACCGCCATGAACCCTGTCAAGGTCCCATGGAGAACCGATACCGATATGGGAGTTCAAAGCCTGAGGCTTAAACTGAGTAAGGATACCAACCGTATCAATACCTGAGTTTGAACAATTACTGAGTGCAAAGTCAATAATTCTGTATTTTCCGCCAAATGATACTGCAGGCTTACACATAACCTTCGTCATAGGACTCAGTCTGCTTCCCTGTCCGCCGGCAAGGATCATCGCAATCATATTTTTCTTTGCCAAATTAAACACAACCTTTCTTCATACTTCTTTTATTTATTTCCGTTTTCTTTTATTAAAGACTTTCTGAAACGTGGCTTTAAAACCACGGCACCGTAAGGCGCAAGATCAAGTTTTATACTAAAGCGTTTTCCGTCAGCGCCGTGAGGCTGGGGCTTCAATATCTCCCTGTTTCTAATATCCGTTCCTCCGAACTGTCCGCTGTCACTGCAAAGTATCTCTTCATACTCCGTAAACCTCGGAATACCCACAGAATGCCCCCAATAAGCAACGGGACACATATTCACCACGAACAGCAGAAAATCATCGGGATCTTTACTCTTTCTCACAAAGGAGAAAATGTTTCTCCACTTGTCGTCTGCATTTATCCACTCAAATCCGTCGTAGCTGTCGTCAATCTCCCACATTGACTTTTCATTCCTGTACAGGTGGTTAAGAGCCTTTACGTATTCCCTCAGCATCTCGTGCTTAGGATATTTTCTCAGCTTCCACTCAAGCTGCTCGTAAAATCTCCACTCCATAAACGGCCCGAACTCACCGCCCATAAACATCAGTTTTTTTCCCGGATGTCCCATCATAAAAGTGTAATAACTTCTGAGACAGGCAAATTTCTGTTCATAATCGCCGAAGCACTTGTCCAGCAGAGATTTTTTTCCGTGGACCACCTCATCATGAGAAAGGGGCAATACGTAATTTTCCGCAAAGGCGTACATCATGGAGAAGGTCATCTTCTCGTGGTAATCCTTCCTCACCACAGGGTCAAGGCTTATATACTCAAGAGTATCGTTCATCCAGCCCATATTCCACTTGAAGGTAAATCCGAGGCCGCCCATAAACGCAGGCTTCGTAACCATAGGCCATGCCGTTGACTCCTCAGCTATCATAAGAGGATTCGGAACGTTTGTATAAATCGTATAATTCAATTTCCTGCAAAAATCAATGCCGCCCACGTTTTCAAATCCGCCGTACTGATTTCTCAGAGCATCACAGGGCTCCTTGGCATAATCATAACGGAGCATATTCGTAACCGCATCCACACGAAGGCCGTCTGCGTGAAACTCTTTAAAGAAATACATGGCATTCGAGATAAGAAAACTCCGCACGTGACCTTTCCCCAGATCAAAGTTCGCAGTTCCCCATTGAAAATTCTCTCTTTTCATGGTGTTTTCGCTTTCGTAAAGCCAGGTACCGTCAAAATTGTACAGACCCGGAGCATCTTTACAGAAGTGGCCCGGAACCCAATCGAAAATAACGCCAATGCCATTCTCGTGCATCTTGTTTACAAAATATCGCAGATCATCGGGTGTTCCGTATCTGCTGGTAATGGAATAATAACAAAGAGTCTGGTAACCCCAGGATGCGTCAAGAGGATGTTCACTAACAGGCATTATCTCCACGTGGGTGTATCCCATCTCTTTTATATAATCTGCCATCTCATCGGCGATTTCCCGATAATTAAGGAAAGGCTCGTCAACTGCATGCTTTTCGCTTTCTTCCGGACTCATTCCTTCGATAACGCCGCGTTTCCACGACCCTGCGTGAAACTCGTAGATGTTGACGGGAGAAACCATATAGTTTGCAGAAGCACGCACCTTCATCCACTCGTCGTCATTCCAGTCATATTCTTTAAGGTCATATACCACTGAAGCCGTATTCGGCCTGAGCTCGCTGGAATAACACATAGGATCCGCCTTTAAAAAGCGCTCCCCTGTATGAGTCGTGATCTCATACTTGTAAACCGTCCCGGCAGAAAGGCCCTCAATAAATCCGGTCCAGATACCCTCAGGACTTCTTTCCATATAGCCCTCAAGATTTCTTCCCGCTTCAAGGAAATAGGGGTCAGCCTTTCCCCAGCCGTTAAAGTCACCTGCAATACGCACGTTTTTCGCAGAGGGCGCCCATACGGAGAACAACACTCCGGACACTTTCTTTCGTCCGGACTTTCCGCAGTACGGTCTGCTTCCGAGAAACTTGTAGCAATCAATGCTGTCTCCGTACATAAATTTCTGAACAGAATCATTGTCGATTACATTTTTCACGCAAACTGCCATACTATCCCTCCCCAAAAAATCCTGTTATTCTATTACTTTTCAATTTTATCACATTTTTTGCCTGCGTACAAGTATTAAATAAGTGTTAAAAGCCCAATAATTGCTTCAATTTTTCAGCAGACATACTGTCACTTATAGTATTGCCGGAATCATTATCGTCATCCGTTACATCATCCCAATTCGAAAGCTCTGCCACGCCGTTTTTAAGCTCCACGTCAAAATCCTTTGTGCTCACACATATACAGAAAAGCCTTGCGGTATTATATGCGTCCGCATCCGCAAAATGCATTGAGCCCACAAACTCCAGCTGCATCATTTCAAGTGCTTTTCCGAGAGACGGGTTATGCGGAAGCCTTGCCGCCTTTGTAAATATCTGCTGGAAATCTATCCAGTTTTCAAAGATTTTAGAATGCTTTAACGGGAATTTTTTTATTCTCGACTCGTTTTTCAGCTGCAACAGGTCGTTTACAGACCAGGAGTATATCTTATAATCATCAGTTCCCAGCCATTTGAGGAAAGCAGAAAAAACCTTTACAAAGCCACCCTGACCCATAAGCATCTCCTTCGTGATGCCCGTAAGCTCCGTCATCTCAGGGGTAAGCTCTCCGTATTGCGGCTTTACAAATTCAGAAAACTCGTCAATAAAATTCAGGCTCTCGTCAAGCATTACCGCCCCGAATTGGATTATCTCAAAATGCATGTGCGGTTCAGGCGCCGCTTTTTTGGGCACCATACACATTTCAAAGTCAACAAAAACATGCCTCATCAGCCCTTAGCTCCAATCTCCTCAATGGAAAGATTTGCATAGGCATTAAGGTCAAGTCCCGAAAACCTACCCTTTTGGGCGGCATAATGCGCCGCGCATGCAATCATTGCGCCGTTGTCGGTACACAAAACAGGGGACGGACGGTAGAATTTCATGTTGCGTTTTTCCGCTACTCGCCCGAACTCTTCTCTGAGGGCAGAATTTGCCGCAACGCCCCCTGCAAGGACAACCTTATCGCAATTAAACTGCTTAGCAGCCTTAAACGTATTTTCCGAAAGAATATCCACTACCGCCTTCTGAAAAGAGGCGCAAATATCATTAACGGGAATTTCCTCCCCCTTCATTTTGCACTTGTTAAGGTGATTCAGCACCGCCGTTTTCACACCGCTGAAGCTGAAATCAAGGCTGTCTTTAAAATGTACTCTGGGAAACGCCACCGCGCCCGGATCACCGAGCTTTGCAGCCTTATCTACAACCGGACCGCCGGGATATCCTATACCCAGTTCTCTTGCAATCTTATCAAAAGCCTCGCCTGCAGCATCATCTCTGGTCCTGCCGATAATCTTGAACTCGCCGTAATCACTGCAATACACGATATGGCTGTGACCTCCTGATGCCACCAAGGCGATAAAAGGAGGCTCCAGCTCTTCATATTCCAGAAAATTGGCGGAAATGTGTCCCTCAATATGATGTACACCCACAAGAGGCTTTCCCAGCGAAAAGGCCATTGCCTTCGCCGCTGACAAACCCACCAGAAGCGCTCCCAAAAGGCCCGGACCGTAAGTCACGCCGATATAGTCGAGCTCTTCCTTTTTCACCCCTGCCGTTCTCAGCGCCTCATCAATAACGGGAACTATGTATTCCACGTGTTTTCTCGAAGCCACCTCCGGCACAACGCCTCCGTACATTTTGTGAAGGTCAAGTGACGTAGAAATAACGTTTGACAGAACCTTTCTGCCGTTTAAAACCACAGCCGCCGACGTTTCATCACAGCTGCTCTCTATACCTAAAGTCAATATATCTGACATATTCTTCTCATTCCTTAAATATTCTTCAAAGGGTTTCTGGACGTACTGCTCACAAAAACCTCAGGAGCGTCACTTCCGTGCTCCGACAAAAGACGATCGCCCAGATGCATAGCAAGCCCGTCCACGCCCCATATCTCCGTAGCATAATGACCCGCCGTCACAGTAACAAACTCTTCCATCTCAAGCTCCACTGCCGCAGAATGCTTGATCTCGCCCGTCACGAGGACGTCCACCTCGCAATCATAAATCCAGGACGTTTCTCCGTCAAAGCTTCCGCAGGATACACCCACCCGCTTTACGTAGTCCTCCGGGTCAATGGATTCCGGCAAAATAACACGGACACCCTCAGCCGCCAATTTATCATTTACGTGTGACGCAAACTCACGCACCGTCATCAGTTCAGGCAAATCCCCGAAACGATGGTGGCCCGTTTCATCACATACGGACTCCGACACACCCAGCTGCTTCAGAAGAGAATCATTGACGCCGCCTTCGCAATAGTCAAGGTTCGTATGAGCAGAAAACACCAATATGTTCTCTCTTACTACGCCGCACAAAAAGCGTCCCCGGGGAGTTTCCTCCGAAAGTGTTGTCAACGGATTAAATATCAGGGGATGGTGGGTAATTATCATATTGCAATTTTCCGACACCGCCTCCTCCAGCACCGCCGGAGTAAGGTCAAGGCAAAGCATAATGCCGGATATCTCCTGAAAAGGGTTTCCTGCCATAATTCCCACGTGATCCCAATCACAGGCAAGCGCCTTCGGCGCAATCTCTTCCATTATTGCAAAAATATCGTATCCGTTCATATCTTATGCCTCCTTATCCTGATATACGCCTGAGAAATTCACACAACGCCGTATATTTTTTCTTTTTCTCTGAATTTTCCTCTGTAAGAACCTCACCTGACAAGGAGATTCCGTCAAGGACCCTCTCCGCCTTTTTACAGAGATTTTGAAGAAACTCCACGTCCTCATCATCTTTCCGCTCCGCCATTACGTTTCCTGCGAAAAAATAATTGTCAATGTTATTCCCCGGAAAATTCTCCTTTATTTTTTTCTTATATTCATCAAGTTTTTCAGGATTTTCTTCTTTGTGACAGGACACTGCAAGATAACAGTGGTCGCCGTCCCTTACGCCCTTCTCATCTTCAATGACGTACCCGTTTTCGTACAGGTATTTTCTGAGGTCATATTCACAGGTGTTGGGCTGTAATATCAACTGAGAAGCAGTCCTCGCTACGTTCTCCGACCTTTCAAGAATATCACATATCATAAGGCCGCCCATACCTGCCACGGTAATAAGACTGCATTCTCCCGGCTCCAACACTTCAAGTCCAAAGCCCAGACGAAGCTCAATGCAATGGCCAAGGGCATATTGTGATATGTTTTTTTTCGCCACTGCCAAGGGACCTTCTTTTACGTCACAGGCAATAACTCTTTCGCATTTTCCCGAAAGCACCAGCTCTATAGGCAAATGAGCGTGATCAGTGCCAATATCAGCCGCAACTTCACAGGGCCTTACCATTTCCGACAAAACGGAAAGCCTCTTGTTCTTCAGTTCAAACATAATCCGGCGCTCACCCCTCACCAACTCGTCATTGCACTTATTTCTCAATACAACAGCATTGTCCTGCGCAATTATACCATAACTTCGCAGGACAAAACTACAATTTTTTCTCTAAATAACGACCTCACGGGGCAAAGCACCCCCTTAATCACTTCTTATCAGAAGCCAGAAGTTTTCTCACACCATCCGCAGAAGCAATCTCCGGATTGTTTTCAAGCATTTCCTTAACAGCCCCAAGAAGTTCCATGGTCTTTTCGTATTCGTCAATATCCACAATGGCATATCGACCTCTTCCGTTCTTCGTAAGAAACACAGGCTCGTCAACCGTTATCTCACGAAGGACTTCATTGTAGTTTCTAAGATCTGAAACCGGTCTAATCTTAGGCATTACTACACCGCCTCCCCTTATTAAATTAATGCACGCTAATAATGATGTGTATGCAAACATTGACGTCAGCACCACGGCCAACATCCGGCAAACAACAGTTGCTATAATAACACATTAATTTATAAAAATCATCAAAAAATACGAATTTTTTTAATAAAATTTATAAAACGAGTCACCGACGCCGATAATACACCCCACCGACGCCAAAAGCAATACTGATAAATAATGCGTTCATCTTTTATTTCGACTATTATAGCACAAAATATTACGTTTGACAAGTCCCCTTAGGAAATTTTTTACAATAATTTTAAGAAACTCATCTTAATATTTACAAACAATATACTTATCTTTCACATGAGCAGACACCAGCTTTACATTCAGCCCGGATCTCCATATACTTGCTCCTTTTCTTTAATAAGTTTCTTTATTCAGACCTGTTTTTTCAAAGATGCGATATTTGTTTTAATGATAAATCTTTTTCGTGATATATGATAATACAAGCAGTGCAAAACCTAAAACAACAAATATTACGAACAAATAACGTGTTTCATTTTTAACTATCATCCACAGCATTGAAAAAGCAATAATAATGATTAAAGCGGCTATTATTTTTGCAATATTTTTCTTTATTGGATGCTTAACGATAAATTTAGGATTGTATGTAATATCATCAGGCATTTTATCCGGAGTATGCTTTGCAAAACCAAAGAGCAACTCTGTAACTAATTCAAATAAATGTTCCATGTCCTCACCGCCTTGGGTGTATTATAGCATAAAAGCAGAGAAGCCGCAATTATTATCCATAAAAAAACCGCCCTCTTTCGAGAGCGGATTTTCATTTGTCATTCGTGTCCGAAAAAGAACTGGGTGAAAACCGAGGATTTTCAATCAATTTAATACATTTTTTATCATTTGAATCAATTTAGGAAAGGTATCTTCTTTTTCTTTATATTGGTAAGAACTATCACACAACATTTCATCATTGTGATATATTTCTCCTCTGTCTGTTATAAAAATATGAGCTTTGCCATTTTGATTTATCTTTACAATCATATTTCCAAAGCATTTTGCATCATAAAGAAAATCGATTAGCGATGAATTACTTGGCAAAATAGAAACAATACGTTGTTTCATTTCATCAACAGAAAAGTGTTTGCTCATATAATCACCTCTTGGGTTTATTATAGCATAAAAAAACCGTCCTCTTTCGAGAACGGATTTTCATTTGTCATTCGTGTCCGAAAAAGAACTGGTCAAAAACCGAAGATTTTCTTTATATTTATTCGGTATAGCTTAAAATATAAGTAAATTGCTTTGTTGTATCAGATTCACCCATTATAATTTTGACTTGGTTTTCCATCCAAGTAATTTCCTCTACATTACCCTCAAAAACACCTGCGCCATCATTTGCTAAACCAAAATCTTCTTCGTCTATCTTTTTACCATTAGCATCTTCTAAAACTAACTTAGCTTTCACTGAACCAAAAGACCATTGTGGACTTCCCACTTGATATAACACAATAGTATAATTACCGTCAGGACTATTTTCTTGATATATTTCTCTTTTCTTAAATTGGTCTTCATATATAAAAATCGCAACAAAAGAAATAATAGAAACCAATATAATAACAATAAATGCAATCAATATTCTTTTAAAAATCTTCATTATATCGTCACCGCCTTGGGTGTATTATAGCATAAAAGCGGCAATAAGTCAATGCGGAGCATTGTATTTTATAATCCGTGGCGAAGCCACACATTACTTCTTCACTATTCACTATTACTTCTTACTTTCCAAAAATCCCGAATGTGTTTTTTAGTGAAAAGTGAAGAGTGAAAAGGTAATAAGTAAAAATCCCGCCCACTTGCGTGAACGGGATTTTTGTCATTCGTGTCCGAAAAAGAACTGGGCGAAAACCGAGGATTTTCCCTAACTTACTTGATTCATTGCATATAACATTAAAATTGCAAAACCAATAATAAATAATTTTAAAATAGACTTTAATATTCGTATGCCGATGCTCTTTTTGGAGGTATTACAAATCAACAATTTGGATGTTGTTTCGCCTTCAATACTAGCAACAATATTATATTTATATGCAAAGTACAATCTTAAAATATTCGGACTTGCAAACGATATTAACAATAATAATATTTCAACCAAAATAACAATAATAGAAATTGCTTGAGATTGCGAAAGAAAAGGTTCTAAAAATCTACTTATACACATCCCCAAAAAGCCCGCACCTACATACATTGCTTTTTCACTGGCTTTTCTTTTGGGCTTTTCTCTATCATATACATTCCTTTTTATCGCTCTGAATGTAAACAAGATATTTAACAAAGGAAAGGTTATGAAGCAAATTGTCAATTCAATATCTTGCCATAATGTACTACCTACATCTGAAACATTAATAAAGAAAATAGTAAACAAATAAAATAATAAATACATGAACAAAAAAGAAATTGAATTTGTTAAAAATCTTAATCTATATGTCTTTTCTGTTCGATTACTCTTTAGTGCCCAAAAAGCAATATTATAAGCCAATGCCAATAGCGTCATAGTTATGCTGAATACCAATCCCCTACCAGCAACAGCAAAAGGTATCCAAAGAATCCAAGCGGCACCCCAATAGACATAAATCATATCTTTTAATATTTTCAAATTTGAATAATGGTCTTCACCGAAATGAACAAAATCTTCTGCTTGATTTCTTGTGATTTTCATTAACTCACCGCCTTAGGTGTATTATAGCATAAAAGCGGTGAAAAATCAATGCGAAGCATTGTATTTTATAATTCGTGGCGTAGCCACACCGAACTTCTTCACTATTCACTATTACTTATTACTTCCAAAAATCCCGTTCTTATATTTTTAGTGAAAAGTGAAGAGTGAAAAGGTAATAAGTAAAAATCCCGCCCACTTGCGTGAACGGGATTTTTGGCACTTCCTGCCGGAATCGAACCGACAACCTTCCCGTCGGAGGGGAACATTATATCCATTTAACTAAGGAAGCACGACTTGCCTATTATACTCCGATTGCCCCTATTTTGCAAGCAATTCTTCAAGCCTTGAAATTTCGTAGAGCTTGCGGCCTGAAAGTTCCGACCTCTCCGCCAATTCGTCAAAACTCTTTGACAGCGCCTTGCCGGCCGGATTGTACCAGCACCCGTCAAGTTCTGCATTAACGGCACCCTTGATATCCGATGAAACGGAGTCGCCCACCACCAGAACCTCAGACTTGTCAAAGGGACCGGAAAGCTTCGTCACAGCCTCGAAAACCTTATCAAAATACTCTTTGGCAGGCTTGTTTACGCCCAGCTCCTGAGATATGAAAACGCCTTTGAAATAAGGCAGCAGTCCGCAACCTGCCATACGGCTGTCCTGTATTTTCTTCGTGCCGTTGGTGATAATATAAAGATCGTAATTTTCTGACAATGCCCTGCACACCGCCTCTGCGCCCTCTATAAGAGGATACTGAAAAGAAAGGCTGTTAAAATAGTCCTCCTCAATACCCATTTCCGCACTGTAATAAATTCCGAAAAACTCAAACGTATCCTTGAAACGGTTGGCAATAATATACTCCCTTGTGACTTCATTTTTCTCAAGCCTCTTCCACAAAGCATCATTTATTTCAGAAAACCTGGAAATAACCACAGGAAGCATATCCTCTTTGCACACGTTGTACTTTATGAAAACCTCTGCCAACGCCTGAGCCTCCGCCTTGGTAAAATCAAGAAGAGTATTGTCCGCATCCATAAGAAGTATTTTATATTTTGACATATCAGGTCTGTTCATAATCAATTTTCTCCCGGTAAATTCTCCGCAAAAAGCGCCCAGGGAAGTTCCTTTTCGCAGGGCAAAGCGTTAAAAACCATTTTCTCTCCGCCCGTTGGGTGATAAAACTCAAGGCAATGTGAAAAAAGAGCAATTTCTCCGTTAATGCGGCTGCCGTACTTGCCGTCACCCCACAAGGGATTTTTCCTTGACCCGAACTGAACTCTTATCTGGTGGGATCTGCCTGTAATGAGTTCAATCTCTCCAAGGCTTACCGTCTGTCCCTTATGCTCTGCGGAGCCTACAATATTATATTTCAGAACGGCTTCCTTGACGCCTTTTCGCTCCTTTTTCACAACGAAGGTCTTGTTAGCACGAACGTCATGATAAAGGAAGTCCCGAAGCTCCCCCGACTTTTCTGCAATATCTCCGCACAGCACTGCAATATACTTTTTGCTCACCTGACCCTTTGCCACGGCATCACTTAAAACAGCCGCCGCTTTCTTAGTCTTTGCAAAAACCATTACACCCCCAACAGGCTTATCAAGACGATGTACCGGAAAACACCCTATTTCCTTGGCAAAGCCCTCGCTGTCCTTTCCCACAGGCTTTACGCACACAATAATGTCATTGTCCTCAAACAAAATTCTCTTTATATCATCCTTAAAGTTTTTAATCATTTTTTCCTTTCCTTAAATCAGAACACGAAGGCATAGCTTCCCGAGCCAACCTCCTCGGTAACGTCTCCGTGGGTAATCTCCGCCCTCATTCCGAAGGGCACCGTCACGTAAAGCTGAGTAGTCCCGTACTTCTTGGTCCACTTTATTGAAAGCGTGCCGTAGGGAGTCTCCACAGAACCCCTTGCAGACAACAATTTTTCAGGATAATAAGGCTTTATTACCGCCTTTTTCCAGCCGTACTCCATTGGCTTTGCCCCCAGAATATACGCAAAGAACCAATAGTCCACGCTTCCGTACATGGGGTGACTGTGGGAATTCATCTCAGGATTTTTCTTGAGCTCAAAGCGCTCCCATATGGTGGTGGCCTCGTTTTGTATCATATACCCAAGGCTTGGATACTCTTCCCTTGCCATTATCTTATACGCATCTTCAACGTAGCCGTATTCCGTCAACATATCCAGCAGATACTTGGTGCAAAGATTTCCCGTAGTGATCATATAATTGTTATTCACAAGGTTTTCTCGCATTATTGCCGCAGCCTTTCCGCAACACTCCTCCGGAAGTATTTTCAGCCACAGCGCAAAGGCCTGACAAGCCTGAGAACCCGTCGCCACAACGCAAGTCTCACGGTCAAACCATTTATCGAGAAACGCCTTCTGAATTTTCTTGGCAAGGTCATCATATTTTTCCGCATCGGCTGCCTTCCCCAGAAGCCTTGCAAACTCTGTCAAAAGCACACAATTATAATATGAATAGCCCGTTGACATAAGAACTCCCGGCGTAACGTTTGAGCAAACGCCCATACCCTCTTCGCCTTCGCACACGTAGTCAGGAGACGCCCAGTCGCCGTAGTATGTATAATCCACAATGTAGTCCTGAGACCTTGTAAGAAGATACTCTTCCCATGCCTTGAAACCCCGGTAGGCCTTGCCGATAATATCAAAATTTCCGCAATGCAAAAGCGACTGCATACCTGCCACAAGATAAGAAGAACAAACAGGGTCCGCAGGCCTCTTTCCAGCCACAAAGGGCGCAGTACAGCAAATGCTTCCGTCCTCCCCTTGCACGTCAATAAGGTCCTGAATAACCTTTACAAACATCTGTCCCATATCGAAATTGTAAGGAATCGCCTCAAATCTCACCGTGGCGTCATTCATCCAGCCGAATCTCTCGTCACGCTGGGGACAATCCGTAAGAATGCTGTGTATATTGGCCTTCTCCGTCATCACTACGTTCTCGTGAATTTTCGTAAGCAACGCGCTTCCGCACACAAACTCTCCCGTTTCTTCAATATCCGTCCGAAGAGCCACAGCCACAAACTTTTCAGGGTCCGGAATCTCGCCGTAGCCTGTCACCCTCACATATCTGAAGCCCCTGTACGTAAACTCAGGCTCCCACTCGCCAAGGTCCCTTTCGTCCCCTGCTGCAACGTACCTGTCGGTACACTTTGCCTTTCTGAGAGGCTCCGTATAAAGGTCGCCCTCCTCGGTAAGTATCTCCGCGTGGGCAAGTGTAATCTCCTGCCCCTCCCTCATTTTCTCCGGCAACGTAACTCTTAAAACGCCTGCCAGATTCTGTCCGAAATCCAATATGTACTTATCTTTTTCAAGTTGGAAAACGTCAACGGGATAATACTCCTCCTGAGAGGTAATCGGCGGAATCTTCATAAGCTCCATCTTTCCTCCGGGCGCCTCTGCAATGCAAACCGACCTCCAATTCTCAACGTCTTCCCTTGCATCATATATCTCGCCGTCATAAAGGCTTGCCTCAACAATGCCGAAATAGGACCACTCCCAGCTGTCATCGGTAAAAATCTCCTTGCCGCTTCCGTCCTCATATTCCATATTGAACATCAACGACACCTGAGGCCTTCCGTGAAATCCCGGATGGTCAATAACCTCAAGCCAGAACTCGCTGTCAAAATTTCTCCAGCCGTCTGCCACCACTACCTCAATTTCATTCTCCCCCTGCTGAAGGAAGTCACCAAGCTCTCCCTCAAAGGTATAATAGCAGGTTTTTGTATAGTCCGAATGGGCAGGGTCAAGCTTTGCCTCGCTGATTCTCTCGCCGTTAACGTAAACCGACTGATAACCTATACCGCAACACACGAGATAAGCATTTTTAAGATCACCGTCAACATTAAATTTCTTGCGAAATCTGGCAGGTCTTCTGGAAACGCTCTCCTTCTCCGGCACAGCAATCCAGGGCGCTCTCCAATCCACCCCCGCAAAATAGAAATAGTCCGTATAAAACTTCGACTCTTCGCCGCTTTCACTCCATATTTTCACACTGACGAAAACAGCGCTCCCTATGGGCAATGCCTTTCCGCCGTAACGTACAGACTGCCCCTTGGCAAGCACCTTCCCCGTGTCCCACAATGTCTCATTTTCAGTAGAAACCACAACACGGTATGCCTCCTGGCAATCATTTTTATTATCCGACACCGCCTTCCACCCAATAACAAACTTCTCGTTATCAGTAGCCGAATAGCGATGATCTCCTCTCAAAAAACCATAATCAATTGAAACGCCTGTAACCTTAACCATAATTATCCCTCTTATCTCTGTCCGATAATATTGCACAACAACAATAATAAAAAGATACAATATTTCCCGGCTTTTGTCAATGTGAGTCAGTGACCTGCAATTGTGACAGGGGGCAGACCCCTGTCACGTTTTTTCAGTGTGACAAGGGGACACATGCCAAATTCCAACAAAAGTTTTTCATAATTGAGTCAGTGACCTGCCCCCTGACTCATTGCCTTCAAACCTTTTCTGCCAAAGGGATTTGAAAAAAAAACGGTGGCACATCGGTGGCGGACCGGACGTCAGACACTGTGGTTCGTTTTAGACTGTCACAGTTTTTGCAGAACCTTTGACAACACTTTTTGGTAAAATCCCTTGACTTATTCTCACCCAGATGATAAACTAATTGTCGTTTGAAAATATCTTATCGAGATGTGGCTCAGTTTGGTAGAGCGCTGCGTTCGGGACGCAGAAGCCGCAGGTTCAAATCCTGTCATCTCGACCATATCGAGTGTTCATAACGGATTTGAGTTATGGACACTCGATTTTTTTGTAATTTCGAGTTTCTTCGTTATGTATGGAGCAGGTTTTAAGCCTGCTCTTTTGTTTTATGCGGATTTGGTAATATACTCGACGGTTACACCTTTTCGTGTGTCTGCCTTGTAATTACTTCCGCATTCGGGTATTTCAATATACCCAATGAATTTGTAATGGATCATAATCCTCTGACTGCGGTTTTTACCAACGCCTTCGGTTTCATAAACCGTTATCTCGTCTATCAGTTCCCGAAGAAGCGGTGCAGTCAGTTTTTGCATTTCCATAAACC
>JAGAKK010000086.1 GCA_017625675.1 Clostridia bacterium
AATTCATAACTATATTTTGCCATGAACAGCTGACCTCCAAATTGTTAGTATTTTTTGGTCCAACTTTTTGGGGTCACCACACTGCCCCCTGACTCATTTTTGAAAAGTGACGGAAACTCCTGAATTTATCGAGGTTTTTTGACGTGTTGAGAAAAAAAGTGCTTTGCAAAGCGCAAAAGGTGTATTATAATATAACTGCGTTTTATATCGTAAAGCGCATTAACGAGAAAAAATATTTCAAGGCTTATTCAGGAGGCTTTTTATAATGACAGATTTGAATCAGAAAGTTGGCGGCGGTCAGACGCTGGGAGATATAATTAAAAAGGCAGAGATACTCATTGAGGCGCTTCCCTACATTGAGAGCCTCAGCGGACAGACCGTTGTTATCAAATACGGCGGAAACGCTATGATAAACGAGGAGCTTAAGACCTCGGTAATGCAGGACGTTGTGCTCCTGAAATTTATCGGGCTTAACCCTGTCGTGGTGCACGGCGGCGGCCCTGACATCAATAAGGCTCTTTCACAGTACAACGTGAAGAGCGAGTTCGTTAACGGCCTTCGTGTGACGGACAAGTTCACAATGCAGATTGCCCAGATGGTTCTTACCGGAAAGACCAATAAGGAGATCGTTTCAAACATCAATGCAGCAGGCGGTATGGCTGTAGGCTTCTGCGGCCTTGACGGAAAGCTTATTGAGTGCCAGAAGCACATGGAAAGTGTTGAAGGTCAGGACGTTGACATCGGATATGTTGGCGAGATCACAAAGATTAATACGAGAGTTCTGGAGCTTATGCTGAAGGACCACCAATACATTCCCGTTATCGCGCCTATCGGCGTAGGAGAAGACGGAGAGAGCTACAATATCAATGCAGATACGGTGGCCGGCGAGATTGCGGCAGCATTGAAGGCTGAAAAACTCATTCTTCTCACGGATATTGACGGCGTGAAAAACACCGAGACCGACCAATTGCTCCACGTGCTTACAGAGCCCGAGGTGCACAAGCTTATTGACGACGGCATCATTACCGGCGGTATGATTCCTAAGGTTCTTGGTTGCCTTGATGCAATTCACAAGGGCGTAAACCGTACCCATATCATTAACGGCTGTATCCCTCACTGCTTGCTGCTGGAGATATTCACAAACAAGGGTATCGGTACGATGATAATGAAGGAAAAGAAGCGTTACTTTAAGAACGAGAACATTTGATTTTTGAGTGTGATTTTATGAAAAAAAGTGTTCCTCAAAGAGGCTTTGAAAAATTAATAGCGTTAATGCTGGTTATGGTGCTTTGCGTTACTTCCGTTGCCGCCCTTGCCGGCTGCAAGAAAAAAGAACTGGCGCCTGAGAAAGACATGACTCCTGTTAAGTTGTCGGCAGACCCATCTTCCTACAACGTGGGAGACGAAATTGAGTTTGGAAAGTTTGAACAGAACAACGAGCCTGACTCAGGCAGAGAGCCTATTGTCTGGGTGGTTGCAGAGAAGGACGGCGCGAAGCTTACTCTGGTGAGCAAATATTGCCTGGTGTCTATGAGTTACCACACGGTGCAGACTGAGGTGACATGGGCGGATTGTTCCTTGAGAAAGTGGCTCAATGAGGACTTTATCAATTCATCTTTTTCAGAACCCGAAAAGAAGCTTCTGATGAACGTAAAGCATGGAGCTATTTTTGACTCCGCCTATATTCTTGATGAAGAAAGTTTTGAAACTTACGTAAAAGAAGCATCGTTGGGAGAGACCTCCCTTACCGAGTTTGCAAAGGGTCAGGGTGATACACATTACCTGTGGCTGAGAAGCGACGAGAAGAGTCAGGCGGCTCCCCGAGGTACACTTTCGGGAGAGCTTGTGGAAGACGGCGACCCTATCGTTAATCAGTTGCTTGCTGTAAGGCCTGTTATCAATGTAGACCTTTCTGAAATATAAAAATTACAGGAGTGCGAAAAAATGGACAAGAAACTTGAACAGATTATCGAACTTGACAAAAAATATTATCTGAATACATTTGGGGCAAGGACTCCCGTGTGCTTTGAGAGAGGCGAGGGCATATATCTTTACGACACCGCAGGAGAGCGTTATACCGACTTTTTTGCAGGCATTGCCGTTAATGCATTGGGCCATGGAAACCCCGTTGTGGTAAATGCCATAAAGGAGCAGGCTGAGAAGCTGATACACTGCTCAAACCTTTATTATAACGAGCCTCAGGCAAAGCTTGCTGAACTCATTTGCGAGAATTCCTGCGCTGACAAGGTTTTCTTTGCAAACAGCGGAGCAGAGGCCAATGAAGGCGCAATGAAGCTTGCCAGAATTTACTACAAGAAGAAATACGGCAAGGACACAAAGAAAAATACTTTTATTTGCCTCAATAAGTCCTTCCACGGAAGAACTATCACCACGGCAACGGCTACGGGTCAGGACAAATACAAGCTTCCTTATGCACCCTTGACACCGGGCTTTAAGCACGTTGATATAAACGACATTGCCCAGCTTGAAAATGCTGTTGACGAAACGGTTTGCGGTATCATTTTAGAGCCTGTACAGGGCGAAAGCGGCGTGTACCCTCTTACACAGGAGTATGCAAAGAGAGCCAGAGAGCTTTGTGACGAAAAGGATATGCTCCTTATTTTCGACGAGGTGCAGACCGGTATCGGAAGAACTGGCCGTCTTTTCGGTTATGAGTATCTTGGAATTGAGCCTGATATATTTACACTTGCCAAGGCTTTGGGCGGCGGTGTTCCCATCGGTTGCCTTTGCGCTAAGGGCGACGTAACCAGGGGCTTTGACCCGGGCGACCACGGAACTACCTTCGGCGGCAACCCTCTTGCTTGCGCCGCAGGCTACGCTTCTCTTAAAACCATTATCGACCAGAGACTCTGGGAGAACGCAGAGAAAATGGGTAATATCATTACCAACAACATTTACGGCATTTACGACAATTCCGCAGTAAGGGAAGTAAGACACGCAGGCCTTATGGTGGCTATCGAGCTCAGCATTCCCTATGCTGCAGAGGTGAAGAAAGAGCTTTTTGAGCAGAAGTTCCTGGTGGGAAGCGTTGGCGACAGCATCCTGAGGGTTCTTCCTCCTCTGATAATTACGGAGCAGGACTGCTGGGACTTCAGAAATGCGTTTAAGCTGGCTGTCCGCAAGGTGAGCACCTACGCATACAAGAAAGATTGACAACGAAATAACACGACAAAACATTTTGTGTTTTACACGTTTACATAAGAGAAAGGGAAATTTAAAATGACTGATTTGATTAGCCTTAACGACTTAACTACCGAGCAGATCTATGAGATTCTTGATCTTGCCGACAAGCTTAAAAAAGACAATAAAGAGGGCAGAGAACACCACATTCTCAAAGGACAGACCCTTGGTATGATTTTTACAAAATCCTCCACCAGAACAAGAGTTTCTTTCGAGGTGGGTATGTACCAGCTGGGCGGTTCCGCGCTGTTCCTCAGCTCCAACGACATTCAGCTCGGAAGAGGAGAGCCTATCTCCGACACTGCGCAGGTGCTTTCAAGATTTTTGAACGGTATTATGATCAGAACCTTCAAGCACAGCGACGTTATCGAGCTGGCAGACTACGCTTCTATCCCCGTAATTAACGGCCTCACAGACGATGAGCACCCCTGTCAGGTTCTTGCAGACCTCCAGACTATCAGAGAGCACAAGGGCCAATTGAAAGGCCTCAAGCTTGCTTATATCGGCGACGGCAATAACATGGCGCACTCACTTCTCCACGGCTGCGCAAAGACCGGCATTGACATTGCAATCGCAAGCCCCGAGGGCTACACTTGCGGTCAGCGTTTCGTAGACGACGCCAAGGCGGCTGCTGAAAAGTCAGGCTCTAAGGTAATCATGACAAGCGACCCTGTTGAGGCAATTTCCGACGCAGACGTTGTTTACTCCGACACCTGGGCAAGTATGGGTCAGGAGACTGAAAAAGAGATCCGCGCAAAGATTTTTGCCCCTTATACCATTGACAAGAAGCTTTTCGCCAATGCGAAGAAGGATGCAATTTTTATGCATTGCCTGCCTGCATACAGAGGCTACGAGGTTACTGAGGACGTTATCGATGGCCCAAATTCCGTAATTTTTGACGAGGCGGAGAACAGACTCCACGCTCAGAAAGCAGTTCTTGTAAAATTGATGGCGAGGTAATTTTCTGTGGATTATTCTTTTATCATCAGACGCGCTGAACCCACCCAGGCAGATGCCCTTGCGGTGCAAAGCGTTATGAGAGATTCTTTTGAAAAATACAAGCAGCATGCCGGTGTGCCAAACACCCCCGGCGCTCTTTCCGAAACCCTTGAGGACATTCTCGATGACATCAAGAATTCCTACGTCTATCTGGCAGTTGTGGACGGCGAGCCCGTCGGCAGCATCAGAATCAATATTGAGACCCCTGAGTATGCCTACATAAAGCGTTTCGGCGTCCGTGAAGGATACCAGAGCATAGGTATCGGCAAGTCCTTTATGAACCTTGTGGACAAGCTTTTAAGGTCCAAGGGCGTAAAGTATGCAGGGCTTCACACTGCATCAAAATACACTGCGCTGGTGCGTTTTTATTACGGCTGTGGCTTTTACGTAAAGTCCACGGAGGACACCCGCGGCTATCTGAGGGCTTATCTTGTGAAGGATTATCAATAAAGTTTTAAACGGAGGGGGACGGCGAACATGCCGCCCTTCTGTTTTTTTTAGAATGTGACAGGGGGCAGACCCCTGTCACGAAAAATAAAACGTGACAGGGGACATAGCAAAAGCATTTTTTGTCGTTTTTTGATAAGTGCCCTGTCCCCTGTCATAACCTGAAAAACGTGACGGGGGTCTGACCCTTGTCACATATTAAGAGAAAGTGTTATTGTTTATGAAAAAGAAAATTGCATACGTTGGAATAGATTTGCTTTTTCCTGTGCTTGAAGCATTGGTTGCCAATGGCTGTGAGGTAATTGAGCTTTTCAGTTGTCCCACCGACAACGTTACCGAATTCAACACCCGGATAACGTCCTATGCCAATTCGGAAGGCATTCCCTTAAAAATGGAGCGCATCACCGGGGCCGATCTTGCAAGGCTAAAGGAAAAAGGCTGCCAACTCCTTGTGTGCGGAGGCTATTATTACCGTATCCCTGTCACCGATGCCTTTCCCATGGTGAATTTTCACCCGTCAATGCTTCCGGAGGGCAGAGGCAGCTGGCCTATGGCAACGGCGCTTCTGAAGGGTCTCAAGTCAAGCGGAATCACCGCCCACAAGATTGCCAAAGGGTTTGACGAGGGAGATATTTTGCTTCAAAGAAGTTTTCCTCTGGGCGATAATGACACCCACAAGGACTATATGGACAAGGTTTACGCATGCGTGCCTGAGATGGTTTCGTGCCTTTTGTCGGATTTTGACGAGCTTTGGGAGAATGCCAAGCCCCAAGGAAAAGGGGAGTACTGGGAGTGTCCTACGGAAAAAGATTACACAATAAGGTTTGACATGACCGTAGAGGCCGCTGACAGGGTTTTAAGGGCGTTTTACGGATATGAATGCGTGTATATTGGTTCTGATGGGAAAAGCCGTGAAATCGTCAACGGAAGGGCTTTTAGAGGAGATGCGCCCGCAGGCGTGGAGACGTTGCCTTTGAAGGATGGGTACGTGAAGGTGGAGGAAAAAGTGTATTTATGAGGGGTAGCCTTCATGGAGAAGCAGGGTTCTTCTGATTTCTTTGGGAATGACGATTCTCCCCAAATCATCGATTCTACGAACTATTCCAGTTGCTTTCATATATACATTTCTCCTTTAATTTCAAATCGTGATACTATTATTTGTAAAAGGCAGGAGAATATACCACATAAAACAAAAAGAAACCTACCTTTGATTCATCGAATAGGTAGGTTTTATCTTTTTTGAAATTCTTCGCCGGTTATTAAATAATTTATGGACACGTTGAAATATTTAGACATCTGCACAAGAAGTTGGAGCGGTGGCTCTCTTTTTCCGTTTTCATAATACGATAACGCCTCTCTTGAAATGTTCAAATCCATAGCAACTTTCTGTTGGTTCAAATTTCTTTTCTTTCGAATGTTTTTTAGTCCAACCATCAAATCACCCCTTGACATTATTGTAACAATTTGTTACAATAAAAATGTAACATTTTGTTACTCGCTTTTGATAGGAGGTGTTCAATTGAATAATTGGAATTTCCATGGGTATATTGCTTTACCCTTGGAAGATTATGCGGATATGCCTGTGTCAAAAATTCCAAAAGAAAAAGCAATTAAAATGTTTAAAGAATTTAACCGATTAATCAATTTATAAAGAGGAGAGTTTTAAAATGAAAAATGCAGTAAAAACTATAAGTGTAGTAATGGTATTATTGATGTGCATATTGTGTTTTGCTGGTTGTGGAAATGATTCTAGTAATGATTCTAGTAATGATGGAGACAGTGGCAAACAAATAACAACATCGTCACAGGCAATTAGCAAAGTGAAGAACTATATGAGTGGCACTTCGTTTAGTCTGGAACAAAGAATAGCAGGAAAGTTGGGATTTAACAATTTTTACGACCCACAATATGGCACCAGTTCAGCAACTCAAAATAGTGATGGTTCGTGGCATGTAACTATTAAGGGAAGTATGTCAGGGTATGTTGATGAATACCACGATGATTTAGAAACTTATAAGTTTGAAGTTTCTGCCACGGTTTCTGAAAGTGGAAGTGTTAGTATCTCTGTAAGAAAAGCATATTAATTTTAACAAAAGCGAGGTGAATTTCACCTCGCTTTTGCTGTGTATCGGTCAAAATATGCTGTTTTTTTCAAAAAATTTTGCTTCAAAATTACCCGCAAACCCAGTATTTATGCAGCTTTATAGCTCTTGGTGTTATTATAACACGAGCCTCGATTCTACGAACTATTCCTGTTGCTTTCATATATATCTATCTCCTTATTTTACAAATTACGCTGTTAGTATCTGTAAACGAAGTGGAATTATACTGGCTGTTTTACTTTTTGAAATTACAATGCTATAATAAACAAAAAGGTGGTGAGGATATGCAATTCGTTTTCAATGGAACACTTGAAAATCTTAAAGAGAACATTCGAAAGAGAGCAACAGCATTTCATAAAGACATCGTTATATATCAATATAAGCCAACTGTTTTACAAATTGGCCTTTTGAGGTTGGGGCATAGTGGCGGTAGGTTCTTTGTTGCCAATATTACCGAGGAAAACAATTCTGTCATTCTGGATGGCGAAATTAAGAATTTGAACACCAGTATGCCCAACACAGACACACGAAACATATTTCAGAAGATCCGTGACACCGTGCTCGGTTTTACCTTTCTTTATGTGTTCCTTGCTCTCGTACCTTGGATAATTTGGTCTGTTTTCGATATTCCTCATCCTTGGATTTCTTTTTTAATTCCTGTCGCTATTATTGTTGCTTTCGAACTTGTACATATTTTTAATAAAATCTTTCGCAAGGGCGAAAGAAGTTTTGATAAAGAGGACGATAGTTTTCTGCAATTTATGACAATGATCTGTAGTGGTGAAGTTACAGTTCCTTTAAATACGCAGGAACTATATAGGATGCTTATCAACACCGATGGTCTACATTCATTTCCCCAAATGGAAAATGATACTATAACATGGGAGTTGTATGACAACATTTATGTTGAAGCATCAATTAGTGAGTATGATACAATAATAGATATCATTCACAAAAACATACTTTATGGTTCATATATGCAC
>JAGAKK010000087.1 GCA_017625675.1 Clostridia bacterium
CAGGGGGCAGGTCCCTGACTCATTGGGAGCCACAGCGTCTGACGCTGTGGCTCGGGCTCGCCTGACTCACGCGGTTTCGACAAAACCTGACAAAAATAACCGCCCCGAAGGGCGGCCGGTAAAATTATTCTTTTTCTGCATCACTCCATACGACGAAACGTGATACTCGTTTCCGCAAATGTCCAATACGGAAAGGCCTCGGGCGAATTATTAAAAGACTCGGCAACCCTCGCAACAACAGTATTATCGTCAATCACTTCAAAAACCATATCAATTAAAGGCGAAGTGGTATTGGCCCGTAAATTATTGATCTCGCCGTTCTCTACGAAAAACCTGTAGTAATTGTCGCATCCGGTTTCAATGGCCTGCACAAAACAAACCTTGCCGTCAATGGTGATTTCGCCCTTGAAATAGCCATCTACATCTTCAAAAGACGTCAATGACATTGCCAAACCCTCAGCTTTCCAACAATCGTTTTCCTTAAGTTCCATCTCCGACTTCTCAAAAGTCAACGTTTTGGGAAAGTCCTCTCCGTCCGCGCCTTCAAATGAAACCGTTGAGCAAATCAACTTTCCGTTTTCATAAACGTATTCCGTAGTAACATAGCCGCAGGGGTCATCTGTCGGAAACACCTGTTCCTCCGAATAAATATCAAAAGACAGACTTGAAAATTCAAAACCGCCGACAAGACGGTAATCATTATCGCCCACACGATAATTTCCCGTTATCAGACTTTCTTCCTTATCGTACATATAAAAACACATATCAACTTCCCCGCAAGTCCACTTCGTGTCCGGAAAATCACTTGTGTCAGGCAATACGCCCTGTTTCTTTTCTTTTCGGAACTTTTGCGACGGAACGCAGCTGCAAAACACCAACAGCACACACAACAAGGACACCATTGCAGAAAATATGACTCTTAGCGTATTTTTTATACCTTTCATACCTTTCATATCTTTCATAACATAAAACCATCCACTATGACATTTTTCATGATATCGTCCAGTTCAAAACAATTTTACTTCTCTTGCTGTAAATAATTTCGCCCTCAAAGGCGCCAACAGGAAGCTCGCGATAATCCTCACGCAAACCATACATATTGCCGTAGTCAGGAAGTCGGAGCAAAACCTTTTCGCCGTTTTCGTCAAGTATATGCACATTGTGGTAAAAAGAATCTTTTTGGTAATTATCGTGTGTAAAACTTCCTTGGTAAGTAACAAACGATTGTTCCGAGATGTCCGCTTCTATTTTGTTTTTGTAAATATTTCCGTGAACCAAATAGGCAACAAAAACCGATAAGATTACCAGTGGAACAGCGCACATAATTACCCGATTAGAAATCACGACCTTTTTAAAGTTTTTTATCGCAACACCACAGAAGATAATCATAAACACGATTACAATAGCGCCGACAACACCTTTCTGTGTTTCTTCATATTTCAACACGCCTCTTAATATATTGCAAAACTGCTCTCCCATAAAACCTCTTTTTATTCCTTTATATTTCTCGTCAACGTAAGTATCAGTATATTCTTTTCCTGGGCCAACAACTTGAGCCACAGCGTCAGAGGTACCGGTCCGCCACCAAAGTGCCACCCAAATTTCACAAAACCCTTTCCCCATAAGGCTTCGCAGCCAATGAGTCAGGGGGCAGGTCCCTGACTCATTGGGAGCCACAGCGTCAGACGCTGTGGCTCGGGCTCGCCTGACTCACGCTGTTTCGACAAAACTTGACAAAAATAACAATAATGTAAAATTGACATTGTTGAGAATAAATAGTAAAATTACATTGTTGAATGATTTTTTGAGGTTTGTATAAGCTTGCATAAGATTTTATAAACCTGTATGAACCTATAAACTTGACAGCGAGGTTGGAAATATGGACTTTTCGGGAAAAACACTTTTGATAACAGGCGGCACAGGCTCTTTCGGAGGCGCGGTGCTCAACCGCTTTTTGAATACTGACATTAAGGAGATCCGCATTTTTTCCAGAGATGAAAAAAAGCAGGACGATATGCGCCATGCGTATAATGATCCGAAAATAAAATATTATATCGGCGACGTGAGAGACTTGCAGAGTGTGAAGAATGCTATGCATAACGTGGACTTCGTTTTCCACGCAGCCGCATTGAAGCAAGTGCCCAGTTGCGAGTTCTTCCCCATTGAGGCGGTGAAGACAAACGTTTTCGGCACAGAGAATGTGTTGACCGCAGCCATTGAGGCAGGCGTCAAGAAAGTGATATGCCTTTCCACCGACAAGGCCGCTTACCCCGTTAACGCCATGGGCACCAGCAAGGCAATGATGGAAAAGGTTTTTATTGCCAAGTCCAGAACAGTTTCTGAGGACGGCACCCTTATTTGCGGCACGAGATACGGAAACGTTATGTGCTCCAGAGGCTCCGTTATCCCCTTGTTCATAGAGCAGATCAAGGCCGGAAAGCCCCTTACCGTCACAGACCCTGATATGACCAGATTTATTATGAGCCTTGAAGAGGCCGTGGAGCTCGTGCTCTTTGCCTTTGAACACGCAGAAAAAGGCGATATTATGGTACAGAAAGCTCCGGCTTGCACCATCGGCGTACTGGCTCAGGCGGTGAAAGAATTGTTTAACGCAGACAATGAAATTAAGGTTATCGGAATACGCCACGGCGAGAAAATGTATGAAACTCTTCTTACCAACGAAGAATGCGCCAATGCCATTGACCTTGGCAATTTTTACAGAGTCCCTGCCGACAAGCGCGACCTTAATTATGACAAATATTTTGTATCGGGAGATAAGCACCGCAGCAAGCTCAGCGAATTCAACTCCAACAACACCACACTTTTAAACGTAGAACAAGTCAAAGAAAAGCTTTTATCCCTTGAATATATTCAAGACGAGTTAAAGGAGTATTTTAAAAAGTGACTATCGTTCAGATAAACGTTTCCGACTACGGCAGCACAGGCGCCATTATGCAGACAGTACAAAACCTTGCCAGATGCAAGGGGTATACTGCGGTTTCCTTTGCCGGACGGCGGAAAAACACCGACGAAGAGAAAACAAGGCCCGTGGGGAATACCATTGACACGTATCTCCACGCTCTTTTGGCGCGCTTCGGCGGCAACGGACACGGAAGCAAAAGGGCTACGGAAAAGCTTTCGGAAGAACTGAAAGAAATTGCCCCGGACACTGTTATTTTACATAATATTCACGGGTATTACCTCCATCTGGAGACGCTGTTTGCCACCCTCAAGGAGCTAGCCGAGAAAAAAGGCACCCACATATTCTTCGTGCTACACGATTGCTGGAGCTTTACGGGAGGATGCGCCCACTTTTTTGCAGAGAATTGCCGCAAATGGGAGTGCGCTGAAAACGACTCTGCAGAGAAAAATCATTGCGGAAATTGCAATGTTTGCAGGAAAGTATACCCCAAGTCATATATTGACACCACCGAAAAAGAATTTTTCTTTAAAAAGAAACTATATACATCCTTGCCAAGAGAAAAAGTCACGGTAATTGCGCCGTCACAATGGGTGGCCAAGGAAACCTCAAAGTCTTTTTTGGGGCAATACGAAACGAAGGTAATTCCCAACGGCGTTAATATCGAAATTTTCAAGCCACGTCCTATAGAGGAAAAGCTTGCAGTCCTTAACAAATACGGTGTGCCCACGGACAAGCCCATCGTGCTGGGTGTTGCCTCTGTGTGGGACGAGCGAAAACAACCCGGGCTTTTTAAAAAGCTTGCTGACATTGCCAAGGATTGCACCGTGCTTATGGCGGGATTGTCAAAAAAGCAAAAGAATAATTTGCCGGAAAACGTTTACGGTATATGCAGAACCGAAAATGCCGCGGAGCTGGCTTGCCTGTACTCTGCCGCCTCCGTGCTTCTGGACCCGACCCTTGAGGACACGTTCCCCTTGGTGCCTTTAGAGGCGCTTGCCTGCGGAACTCCCGTGGTAACGAGCCCCGTGTGCGGTTGCCCTGAGCAAGTCGACCACCTTACCGGCATTGTGCTCTCAAATCCCACATCAGTTAACGAAGCATACCGGGCCGTCTGCGCCGTGCTCAACGAACAAAAAAAGTCCGCCTCCCTGTCTGTCAAGGAAGCGGATAAGATATTGTTTACAACAGAACTTTGCCGGAGCCGGGCACTCACCCTCTACGACAATTACAAAATGGCTTTAAGCTACATTGAGCTTGCAGAAGAAGCTCTGTAACAATCAGTGAAATTTTATATCAGCCGGTAACCATCTTGCCCACGATATGATCGCACTTTATGGGCTCGGCAATAAATCGGCTGTCCGTACTGCCGTTGCGGTTGTCACCCATGACGAACAGCTCGCCCTCGCCCACTGTAAAGGTAGTGCCGTTGGGATAATTCTTCACGTCGGGAGTCATAATGTAGTCCTCCTTCAGTTCAACGCCGTTTAAGTACACCTTTCCGTCCATAAAGGAAATCGTGTCACCCTCTACACCAATAACTCTTTTTATCCAAAAAATGTCTTTATCCTTGTCGCCTTTAAAGAACAACGTCTGCGTCAATGCGTTGTAACGGAGCATTTCCGTAAATTCAACGGCAAAAGTACGCTCGCGCTTTGTCTGGCGGTCAATAACTACAATATCTCCCCTCTCAACTTCTCCGAAAATGTAGGGAAGCTTGGAAATCATAATTGTCTGTCCGTCTGCAAGCGTTGGGTCCATAGAGTGACCTGACACAAGGCTCGGTCTCAGAACGTACAAATTTATCACAAAAATCACCAGAACAGTAACGACAGCAACTACTGCCCACAAAATTATTTCTTTAGCAACCGATCGGGCAACCTTTCCGGCTTTCTTCTTAGCTTTCTTGACCTTTTTTGAAGAAGCTTTATTTTCCGGGAGAACTTTTTCAACAGGAGCTTCGGCAACCTTATCGTCAGTTTTTTCGGTTTCATCGCTTGATTTCTCAGCTTCTTCCGGAATATTTGTATCCTCCGAAATAGACTGAACAAGCTCCTCTTCAATAGATCCGGAGATATCTGCGACTTCTTCTGCAACTTCCGGTTCTTCCGCAGAAATCACGTCTACGGTATTACTTGAAAGAAACACTGACACTGAATATTCGTCTTCAGCGCTGATAAAACCGGTCACCTTCTTCGATTCTTCGGTTTCCGTAGCTTCCGCTTCATTATCAGCCTTATCCGTCGGCTCTTTTTCTTCAATCCGGTTCTCCGGCGTCTCATAGACAGGAACAGCCTCCACGTCAATTTCCAATGAGTCATCCGGTTCAGCAGTAAATTCAAGCCAATTAAAAGAAACATCCTCAGAAGTTTCTTCTGCCACAGGTGTCTCCGTCACAAGAGTCTCCGCTATCGGCTCAAAAGAAGGCTCGGGCTCTTCGACTTCATGTGCAGGGGTCTCCTGTTTTTCCTCTTTTTCAGCCTCAGGCATCAGCTCTTCCTTCAGCTCTTCGGGGAAACAGGGATCTTCGTCCACGTAAAAAAGCAAATCAAAATCATCCGTTGATTTCTTTGCAACAGCCGGCTGTGCCTCAGCAGCAGGCTCATTTATATAGTCATAATTAACGTCATTGACTTCACTGTTATTATTGACAGGATTAATGCGACTTTGACTTTTTGAGCCAAGCTCAAAGTCCACTTCCATCTCGTAATCATCATCGGAAAGTCCCAGGTCAAAAAAGATACCTTCGTCATCACCCATATTGATTCTGCCCATATACTGCTGCACCTCCGTTTCTGTCAAATTTAAACATATTTTATCCAAACGTTATTAGTATAATAAAAATTTTTCATTAAGTCAAATTTTTAGTAAAAAAAGCTTTACTATTTTAAAAATATCCGAAAATATTTTTTAAAAATTATAAAAAAAATAATTGTGTCGCCAATGGTTTTATGCTAAAATATCGAAGTGTGGTTTTCACATGGTTATTTTTAATTTATTATTTATTGCGGAAGGAGCAATCCATAATGAAGAAAGTTTATGAAGGAAAGACAAAAGATGTATACAGTCTTGACAATGGCAACGTAATGCTTAAGTTTAAAGACGACTGCACAGGAAAAGACGGAGTTTTTGACCCCGGAGAAAATTCTGTAGGACTCACCATTGAGGGTATCGGAAAAGCCAATCTCCAGACATCCATCCACTACTTTGAGCTTTTGAAAAAAGCAGGCATCAAAACTCACTATGTAAGCGCAGACGTTGAGAATGCTACTATGGAGGTTCTCCCCGCTACTGTTTTCGGCCACGGCCTTGAAGTTATCTGCCGTCTGGTTGCTACAGGAAGCTTTATCCGCAGATACGGCGAATATATTGCAGACGGTACCGTTCTCGAGGGCGGCTACGTAGAGTGCACGTTTAAGAACGACGAGAAGGGCGATCCCCTGGTTACAGGCGAAGGCCTTGCAGCGCTGGGCGTAATGACTCCTGCTATGTTTGAGAGCATGAAGGAGCAGACACTCAAAATCACAAAGATCGTTGCTGACGACCTCAAATCCATCGGCCTTGACCTTTGGGATATCAAGTTCGAATTCGGTTACAACAATAACGAAGTTATCCTCATTGACGAGATTGCATCCGGCAATATGAGAGTTTACAAGGACGGAAAGATTGTTGAGCCTGTTGAACTTACAAAGCTCATCCTTAACCGCTGATTAAGTTACAATTAATTTACTTCAGATTTAAAAATTACCGTTTCGGCTGCCTTGGCCGAAGCGGTTTTTATTTTGTCAAAACGAGTCACTTCCACCCTTACAAAATGAGTCAGTGACCTGCCCCCTGACTCATCGGCCCCCTGACTCATCGGCCTTAAACCCTTACAGGGAAAGGCTTTTGCGAAATTCGGGTGGCACTTTGGTGGCGCTTTGAAAAAGAAAGGCGGGTCACAACCTGAGAGAACTGCGTGAAGGGTGTCAATCCCCCTTTCATACACGGCAGATACAAAAACATATTGCAATTTTTGCCGTTTAATAGTATTATAGGATAGATTGAGAGCATATTGCTGTAAATTGCTTAAAATATACAAAAGGAGGCTTTTATTATGCCTGAGAAAAAAACTTATTACATAACCACGCCGATTTACTATCCCAGCGATAAACTTCACATCGGCCACTCATATACCACTGTTGCGGCAGATTGTGAAGCCCGCTACAGAAGACTTAAAGGCTATGACGTAATGTTCCTTACCGGCACAGACGAGCACGGCCAGAAGATTCAGAAGAAAGCGGAGGCAAAAGGCGTTACACCCCAGGCCTACGTTGATGAAATCGTTGCAGGCATCAAGGACCTCTGGGCTTTGATGGACATTACCAACGACAAATTCATCCGTACCACTGACGATTACCACGTAAAGGCAGTTCAGAAGATATTTAAAAAGCTTTACGATCAGGGCGACATTTATAAGAGTGAGTACGAGGGTCATTATTGTACACCTTGCGAGTCCTTCTGGACGGAGACCCAGCTGGTTGACGGGAAGTGCCCTGACTGCGGCGGCAACGTTGAGATTACGAAGGAGGAAAGCTATTTCTTCCGCCTTTCCAAGTATCAGGACAGACTCATTGAGTTTATTGAGGGCAACCCCGACTTTATCAGTCCTTCCGCCCGAAAGAACGAAATGCTTAATAACTTTATCAAGAAAGGCCTTGAGGACCTCTGCGTTTCCAGAACCTCTTTTGACTGGGGCGTTCCCGTTACCTTTGACGACAAGCACGTAGTTTACGTTTGGGTAGATGCCCTTTCAAACTATATCACCGCAATGGGTTACGGCAGCGACGACGACTCCGATTATAAAAAATATTGGCCTGCAGATATGCACCTTGTAGGAAAAGAGATCGTTCGTTTCCACACCATTATCTGGCCCGCACTCCTTATGGCATTGGATCTTCCCCTGCCTAAGCAGGTATACGGCCACGGCTGGCTTCTCCTTAACGGCGACAAGATGAGTAAGTCCAAGGGCAACGTTGTTGACCCTGTAATTTTGGTGGACAGATACACCTCCGACGCCATCAGATACTTCCTTTTGAGAGAAGTACCCTTCGGCTCCGACGGCTCATTTACGCCTGAGTCACTTATTAAGAGAATTAACGCAGACCTTGCCAACGACCTCGGAAACCTCGTTTCCAGAACGGCGGCAATGGAAATCAAATACTTCGGCGGCGCAATGCCCGAGGCAAAGGACAGACTTAACACCGAGGCTGACGACGAAGTTATCGGTATGCTTTCCCAGCTTTCAAAAACCGTGGAGGGCTACCTTGACCAGCTCCAGTTCCCCTTGGCTCTTACAGAAATCTGGAAGTGCGTTTCAAGGCTCAATAAATACATTGACGAAACGGCGCCCTGGATTCTTTCAAAGAACGAAGAGGATAAACCTCGCCTTGCGGCAGTAATGTACACACTTCTTGAGGGTATCAGAATAGTTTCTATTCTCCTCGAACCCTTTATGCCTAAGACTCCTGCTAAGATCTGGGAGCAGATAGGCCTTGAAGCAGGCAGTGATATTACCGTCTGGGACAGCGCGGCTACCTGGGGACTTTACCCTGCAGGCGCAGTTGCAAAGAAGGGTGATCCTATTTTCCCCAGACTTGACCTTGAAAAAGAGTTGGCTGCACTTGAAGAAATAAAGCAGGCTGCCGAGGCAAAGAAAGAGGAGAAAAAAGAAGCTCCCGCTGAGGCAAAGGCAACCGATGCGAAGGCAGAGCTTCCCGAAGGCGTTATCACCATTGACGACTTTGCGAAAGTAAAGCTTGTTGTGGCAGAGGTTATGACTGCAGAGAGAGTTGAAGGCTCTGAAAAGCTTATAAAAATGAAGCTCAACGTGGGCAATGCAGAAAAGCAGGTGGTTTCCGGAATTGCAAAGTTCTACACACCTGAGGAAATGGTTGGAAAGAAGGTTGTATTCGTGGCAAATCTTGCCCCTGCTACCCTTTGCGGCGTGTTGTCCGAAGGAATGATCCTTGCGGCTACCAAAGGAAAGAAACTGACTCTCCTTACCATTGAGGGAGACCTTCCTGCAGGCAGTAAAATTTCTTGATAATATACGAAAAATATTTAGACGGAGTACATTATGGACGATTTGAAGTTATTAAACGGCGTGCACTATGCCAACGAAAAGCTTCTGGCAGAAGTTGACAGAATTTGCAAGAAGCACAACATCAAGTATTATATGTGGGCAGGAACACTTTTGGGGGCTGTCCGTCACAACGACTTTATCCCCTGGGACGACGACGTGGACCTTTCCTTCAAGAGAGAGGACTACGAAAAATTCCTTGAAGTGGCGCCCAAGGAGCTGGGTGAGGCATTTCAGTTGGTAATGCCCGGCGAGGACGACAAATTCTTCGATATGATTCCTAAGCTGAACTACGTGGCAAGCACCGTGAGAACTCCCGGCGAAGACGAGCTTTTTTACGACAACAAGCACAACCGCGTTGCCCTTGACGTATTCTGCCTTGACGATGCCTGCACAGGACTTATGTTTAAGCTCCAGGTGTTCAGAATAAAAATGGTTTACGGCTATGCTATGGGACACAGACGTTCCCTTGACATGGACAAATACCACGGTTTCACAAAGCTTTACGTAAAGCTTCTTTCAATTATCGGAAAGCACATGTCAATGGAAAAGATAATCAAGAAGTATAATAAGGCCTCAATGTGGAAAAAAGGAAAAGGCAGCGATTATTGCATCTTTAATGAAAGAATTTACGTTATCCACAACAAATTCAGTAAAAAATGGTTTAACGATGAAGCGGACTATAACATTCGCGGCAATATGTACAAATCCGTAAAAGATTATGACGGATTGCTTTCAAGCCTCTACGGAAACTATATGGAGCTTCCCCCTGAGGACAAGAGAGTTCCCATTCACTCCGGCGAGCTTGACCAGATAAAGGTTTATGACCTTGAAGGAAATCTGATTTAATATTAATTTATCATTATTTGACAAATACCAAACAGAAAGGAGAGACAAAAATGAACAGAGAACACAGTATTCTCGGAAAAAAGAACAAATACAAAATATTCTTTTATTCCGTAATGGCATTGTCTCTTGCTTTGTTTCTCCTTGTTTCAGTGGCTACAAGCGGCGCTTCCTTTAAAAACGTCCTGTTTAAAGACAATACAGACTCTTTTATGGACCATTTTAACAGCGTCATTTACAACATTATCGACCCCTACGAAAACAAAGTTATTTATCCCCCCTTGGCGTCCCTTACCTACAAGGTGTGCCTGCAGATAATTCCGGAGGAGTCTATCGCCCCGCTTGTCAGCGATCCCACCGAAAAGGCTCAATCAAGGTACGTAAAGCTTGATCAGGGCTTTGTTTTCCAATTTATGATGTTCTGCATCATTTCACTGTTTTTGTTCCTTATCGCCACAGAGGTGCTGAAAAAAGGCGGAAAGTACGAAAAAGTCTGTTTTATGCTTCTCTACACCCTGTCGTCGCCCTTCCTGTTTATGGCAGAGCGAGGGAACAACATCATTTTGCCCCTGGCATTTTCAATGTTCTTTATCGCCTTTTACGATTCAAAGAACAAGGTCTTAAGAGAGCTGGCGCTTATTTCACTGGCCCTTGCAGTAGGCTACAAAATATACCCTGTTGCTTTCGGAGTGTTACTGCTTCGTAACAAACAATACAAGGAGCTTTTCCGCGCAGGTATCTATTGTCTGGTGGCTTTGATTCTGCCCTTTTTCCTCTTCTACGACGGCATCAACAGCCTTACGATGATGCTTACCAATATCGTAGGCTTCGGTGACAAGAGAAGTTCTGCAGGAAACTTAGAGTCCCAGCTTGATTTCAAGAGGCTTTTCTATTTCCTTTACGGCGGTTCAAGGAAATTCACGGGAATTACCATAAGTCCGGACCTTGTGGACCTTTATGCAAATTTATTCAAGTATCTTTGCACGGGTATATGCCTTATCGGCGCCTTTTTCATCAAGAAGCGCTGGAAGGTGGTAATGCTCTGCTCCGCTATCATTTACGGTTTTTCAGGCGCATGCTCCACGTATTTCCTGTTGTTTATGATGCTTGCTATCATTCTTTTCCTTGACGAAGAGACAGAGTACAATCTTTTCAACTGGCTTTACCTGATACTGCTGGTATTGACCCAGATCAATATTCCCTTTACCCAAGGGGATTGGACCCGTTACTGGCCCACAAAATTCACAAGCGTTGCCGTAGTAGGTCTGGTTTTCCTTGTTTTTGTGGAGATGGTAATCAGCGTTATTATCTGGAATAACAACCGCCGTGCAGAGGGCACAGGCTTTGTGAGAGCCTGCGTTGACAGATTTATGGAATTCTGCCCTGATGCATGGATTGAAAAATATAATCAGAAGAAATTGCTGAAGGCTAAAACTAATACAGAAGATAACGGGGAGGTATGCGTCAATGGATAAGCAACCCTCTTTAACAACGAAGAAAACCTACTACAAGGAAGTTTTCTACATCAGCATGCTGGCTTCGGCTCTCATTTTTATCATTGCCCTCTTTATGACAGGCGGCGAAGCGATGGGAAGCCTTCTTTTCCACGGAAACGACAACACCTTTATGGACTTTTTCAACAGCCTGCTGTACAACCTTAACGACCCTTACGAAAACTCAGTTTTCTATCCCCCTCTTTCCACCATAATGTACAAGGCATTGTTGTTATTGATTCCCAAAGAGGCTATTGAAACGTATATATATGCGCCCCACTCCACAGCCTTTAACACCACTATTAAGTTGAGGCAGGAGTTTCTGGTGCCTTTTATTCTCTACTTCATTGTGACCTTCGTGGCTTTGTACGTGGTACTTAAAAATGCAAAAAAAGGTTCCTTGGGTGAGAAGCTTCTTTTCACGTTTATTATTATCACGTCAGCGCCTATGGTCTTTCTTTTTGAAAGAGCCAACAACATTATCGTGGTGCTGATTGCGTTGCTCACTTTCCTTGGCCTTTACCGCTCAGAAAGCAAGATAATGAGAGAAATCGCCCTTATTGCCCTTGGTGTGGCAATAACCACGAAAATGTATCCCATCGTCTTTTGCGCCCTTCTTTTTAAGGACAAACGATACAAGGACATCATCAAAGTAGGAATTTACACCTTCCTCTTGTTCTTTGTGCCCTTCTTCCTGTTCTATGACGGCATGGAAAGTATCCGTTTGATGCTTTCAAACCTTAACGGTTTCAGCGGAGCATCTTCCCTTAACACAGGCGTTCAGCTCAACTTTGCAAAAATGGTTGTGCTTCCCCTGTCACAATTTAACGGCATCTCCAACGAACTTTTAGAGGCGGCAGGCGAATTTTTCAGAATTGCAATGATGTTTATTGCAGTTCCCGCAGTTCTTTTCACAAAAAAAGATTGGAAATGCGCAGCTCTTTGTTGCTGTATTATTTACGGTTACCAAGGAACTTGTGCCACATATCTGCTCACTATGTTCTGTATTCCGATAATGCTTATGCTTGACGGCGAAAAGGAACACTCTGTGAAAAATTATTTCTGTCTGGCATTCATGATACTAACTCAGTGCTATATGGTGTCAATAAACCCTATGAACGGAGATTTCACAAGGTACGTCAGCACCAAGGTATCAAGCTATGCGGTAATGTTCCTTACAATCATCCTGAGCATTGACGGCCTGAGAAATATGTTCAGGCTTCTCATTGAAAAGCACGGCATATCTAAAAAGACCTGTGCAATACTCTCTTTGTGCAGCAGTGCAATAGTTCTTTTCGCTACGCTTTTCGTAGTTCCCGGAAGCCTATTGAACCTTGTAAACCTGCCTACCGTAAACCGCCTTTCAGCTCATACGAAGAATATGGCATTCTGCGTGCTTTCCGCCGGAATTTTCGTGCTGACAGTTTTTATTATTAAATACAATAAAAACAAGGCAGAGCTTGAGGCAAAATTTACAGAGGCCTTGAAAAAGCACGGAGCTACGTTGGTGCATGCTTTTATTACAACTTCGATTTCTGCTGTATTCACTTTTATTAGTCCCGGCTTGGATGCAATAGGTTTTGCTGTTGGCTTTATTGCAGGCACTGTGGGAGCTTATTTCTGGCTCAACCGCTACTTTTTCAAAAAATTATGTAAAAATAAAGCAAACTTAATATTGAAAACTTTAATCGGATATGGTATAACATTTATAGCGAGTGCGTTAACGCTTCTCCTTATGAAGGAGATAATGGGTATTCCCGTATTTATAGCCATGGCAGTAAATCTGGTTGTGATAGTGCCTTTTGACGTCGTTGTAAATGACATTATCACATCAAGTTCTGTAACTGCGCGTTTCAAGGGATTGTTGTCCCGCTTTAATATTACGAAAGATAAAAGCTCCGGAAAGGATTAATAGGCAGAAATGAATATTACAGGTAGTGATTTATATAAATCTATTATATTTGATCTTGACGGCACATTGATGAATACTAAATCAGGTATTCTCACATGCCTTGCTTGTATTCTTGAAAAGAACGGACTTCCCCCGGTTGAGAAGTCCAGAGAAATGAAATTTATCGGGCCGCCTATGAGACAGGCATTGAAAGCAGAGTACGGACTTTCCGACGATGATGCTTTTGAAGCGGCTCAGGAGTTTCGCGCCCTTTATGCAGAATCCTATGCCATGATGGCCAGAACGTATCCTGCTATGAAGGCGCTCCTTGCCACCCTTAAAGAGCAGGGCTGCAAGCTGAGCGTTGCCACTTATAAGAGAGAAGACGTGGCGAAGCAACTTCTTAAACAGCACAAGCTTGACGGCTTTTTTGACGTTATAAAAGGCTCCGATTTTGAGGGCAAGCTTACCAAGCGAAGCATTGTGGAAAATGCTATTAACGCCGTTAACGTAAGCGCTAAAAACACCGTTATTATCGGTGACAGCACAGGTGACGGAATGGCGGCGAAGCAGGTGGGCGCAGACTTTATTGCAGTCACCTACGGCTTTGGTTTCCATTGCGACAAGGACTTTGAGGGAATCACTCCTATTGCGGTATGTAACTCCGTAAAGGACATTTTCAACGCATGTTATAAAGTAAGAAAAAAACGGAAGACCTCATTGGTCCCCGAGACGGCAGTCTGAATCAACGGGAGGTCAGGAGATGAGCAGCAGAGCGATTATTGCCATAATGTACGATTTTGACAGAACTCTTTCTACAGAGGATATGCAAAATTATCGTTTTATTCCCAGTCTGGGAATGGATGCCTCTGAGTTTTGGGCTCTTGCCAATGGCTTTGCCAATGAAAACCGTATGGACGGAATTCTTGCCTATATGTACACCATGATTGATCAGGCAAAGAAAAGGGGCATTCGTATAAACAGAGATACTCTGGTGGAGATGGGAAAAGAAATTGAGCTCTTCCCCGGCGTATACGAATGGTTCAAGAGAATCAACGACTACGGTCACAGTCAGGGTGTTGAAATTGAGCACTACGTCATCTCTTCAGGACTTCGCGAAATTATACAGGGCTCTCCTATTTGCCACGAGTTCAAAGAAATTTTCGCCAGCGAGTTCTACTACGACAACAGCGGCGCGCCTGCCTGGCCAAAGGCGGCAGTAAACTACACCAATAAAACCCAGTTTATTTATCGTATAAACAAGGGAATTCTTGACATTTCCAACGACAAGGACCTTAACCGCTCAATGCCTGAAAACAGCAAGCGTGTAAGATTCAGCAACATGATATACATTGGTGACGGACTTTCAGACGTTCCCTGTATGAAGATGGTAAAGGCCTACGGCGGCACCTCTATTGCAGTTTTTGAAAACGAGGACAGAGCAAAGGTGGAGGATCTTCTTGCCCGTGACCGTGTGGATTACATATACCCTGCAGATTACAGAGAAAATTCCGGCATTGACGTGACAGTAAAGAACATTATCAGAAAGATGTCAATATCAGATGTTCTCTCTGCAGAAACAGCGCAACAGCGCACCCTGATTAATAATATATAATTTTTTCATGATATTTTTACACAACCTAAAAAAAGCGCCTGTGGACATAAAGAGAAGGTCCTCAGGCGTTTTTGCTTGTACTGATTATTGATTATTCAGGTTATACAATGATGCCGCTGGCATTGCTCCAGCCCTCAGGAATGATCTCCGGAGAATACTCTGACAAAGTCACTTTGATTTCAAAGGAACGATTATTATAATAGCCTCGCACCGTCACAGTCTCCCCTTTAGAAAAAGATCTGAGCACCGTGTTCATATCCTCTGCCCCTGTAATGACAGTGTTGTTGACGTAGTTAATAAGAGAGCCCTGCTTAATCCCTGCTTTGTCCGCGCAGCCACCTTTAATTACGTGTGAAACGTAAGCGCCGGACACTCTCGTAGTACCCCAGAAGGAATTGCTGTAAGCATCCTGCACGCCTACCTCAAGGGCCGCCTTGCCTCTTACGTAGCCATAAGTCACAAGCTCGTTGGCAATCTTTATCACGTCGTTTACCGGAATACAAAAGCCAAGACCCTCAATAGTCTCATCAGCGTATTTTGCCGTAACCATACCGATAACGTTACCGGTGGCATCAAAGGCCGGTCCTCCGGAGTTTCCTGCGTTAACTGCAGCATCTATCTGAAACATATTTATAGGCGTACCGTCAGTATTAATGGCTCTGTTAAGGGCGCTGACAACACCTCTTGTAAGGGTGTACGTAAGTTCTCCCAAAGGGTTTCCTATTACCACCACGTCCTCGCCTACCACAATCTCGTCGGAATCACCCATAGTCGCAGGGGAAAGCCCATCAGCCTCTATTTTAAGAAGCGCCACGTCGTTTCCCGCATCATAGCCTTTAAGCGTGGCCTCGTAGGAAGTTCCGTTGTACAAAGCCACGTTAAAGGAGTCGCCGCCTTCTACCACATGGTAATTTGTGGCAATATATCCATCCTTGCTGAGGATAAAACCCGTACCTGTAGACGCAGTGGTGCTCTGCTGGCCGAAAATGTTGGTAGTCTTTCCCTTGGTGGTAATGCCTACTACAGAATTAACGTTCTTCGCATAAACCTCTGATACGGTAAGGGCGTCTTTATCAAGAGAAGAGGATTGCTCGAACTTTGTAACAGGCTTTCCTGAGTTTTCAACGTCCCCTGACTGAGTGCCCTCCGGGACCGCCGTGGAATTCACAGAGGAATCTTCGCCGCTCTGACCTGTAATTTCACCGTTTCCGTAAAACCATTCCGCTCCGTTATTATACAGAGAAAGACAGCCCGTGCTGAATACAGCCACAAGACACAACACCGATACAAGAATCAATATTGTCGTTTTCTTTTTCATAGTCACTCCTCTTTCCTGAATCGTAAATATTTTTTATTATATATTATCGCCGGATGCTGAAAATTTTCTTAAAAACAGGTCCAGAATTGCCAGAATTTCTCTGACCCATTGCACCGGAAAATCTACGGAAGGCGTAAACGCCGCGCCATACTCTGCGTTTTCAATACCCTGCTCTTTTGCAAGTAACTTCGTCCTGAAAAGATGAAAACCATCTGACACGATAATAATTTTCCCAGCCGATAAGCCTTTTTCATTGCAATATTCTTTTATCAAGGGCAATGAAAATCTCAGATTTTCTGCGGTAGAGGTGGAACGGTCCTCTGTGATGATACGACTTTCCGCCAGCTTGCCTTTTTTCATAAGATATTGCTTCATGGCAAGAGCCTCGCTCATCTGCTCGTCACTGCCCTGACCACCTGAAACAACTGCAATAATATTATCGTCTGAGGAAAGTATCTTTAAACCTCGGTCTACCCGCCCTTTAAGCGCTCTGGTGGGGGTATTGCCGTAAAGGCGGCACCCCAATATCAATACGAATACGTTGCCTTGTCCCGTTTCTGCGGAAGGTTTTTTCAAGGCTGTAAAAAGCATCATCGCCGACAATACAAGCCCTGCAAAAAAACAAAGTCCAAGCAAAACGGTTAAAGTCAGTGCCGCGCCGTACAAAACATTACTTTTTCCGACAAAACCAAGCAAAAAACCGCAAAGGACAGCCGCCCCTCCGAAACAAAGCGAAGCCACGCTGCCCTCATTGAATATTCTTTTTATTATCAGAGGCAGAAGCGCCGCCGATATAAACAGCGCCCCCAGCCCGTAAAGAATAATTATCATCACGTCCATTTATATTGCCCAGTTTCCGTCCTTGAAAATGTCAACGCACTTGCCGTCCTTGGTGTAGCCCTTGATACTCATATCCTCAGCGCCGATCATAAAGTCGGTGTGGGTAATGGAGTCGTTAACGCCCAGAGCGTGAATATCCTCAAGTGACATATTTTCGTAGCCCTCAATCACGTTAGGGAAGCCAAAGCCAATAGCAAGGTGACAGCTGGCGTTTTCGTCAAAAAGGGTATTGTAGTAAAGAATGTTGCTCTCCGAAATAGGAGATGCCGCAGGCACCAGCGCAAGCTCACCCAGCATTGCCGCGCCCTCGTCAAGGGTAAGCATATTGCCAAGGAGGTCCTCTCCCTTTTCAGCCTTCCAGGAAACAGCCTTGCCGTCCTTAAAGGTAATGCTGAAATTGTCGATTATCTGACCCTGATATGCAAGGGGCTTTGTTGACACTACAGTTCCTTCTGCGCGGCCTTTCATAGGCGACGTAAATATTTCCTCTGTAGGCATATTGGGGTTAAAATAGATGCCGTGGAGGCTCATTTCGCCGCCACCCATCCACTTTGCGCCGGGGATAAGCCAAACCTTGAAATCCGTGCCGTTCTTGCTCTTGTATTCAAGTCTGTCGAAAGCATAGTCGTTCAGAATTTTGCACTTTGCAAGGAAACTTTCATTGTGCTTGTTCCACTCCTCAACAGGGTCCTTGTCCTCGCTTACGTAAACCGTGGCAAGAATTGCCTCCCAAAGCTTCTCAACCGCAACGGAAGCTCTCTCGCCGGGAAAAACCTTTTTCGCCCATGCCTTTGAGGGCGCTGCCGCAATTACCCATTGCTGTTTTCCCTCCAACTGGTCGCGGTATTTTTTAGTGATTTTTCTCACAGCCTGATTTGCCTTCTGCATCTTGGCAATATTAACGCCTTTAAGGCCGTCAGGATCCTCTGACAAAATAACGATCTTACAGCTGCATTCGTCCACAGACTCCTGAAGCCTTGCCTCCTGCCAGGGGGCAACCTTTGAAAGGTTTTTCAGCGACTGGTGGCGATAATGAAGTTTCGTAATTGAATCGCAGGTCCAGTCAACTCTTACCTTTGAGGCTCCCGCCTTGTAGGCTTCGTCAACAACCAACGCGGTAAAGTCCGCATTGTCAACTGCGGCAGTAATAACCACCGACTGCCCTTTCTGCACGTTTGCGCCTACCACAACGATAGCCTTGGCATATTTTCTCAATAATGTTTTTTTCATTGAAATTATCCTCCGTTAATTTTAAAAAATCCCCGAAGCCGTGAAAACGACCGCGGGGAAATTTCATTGACAGTAAACTAAATTATTCTTCGTCACAATCCTCACAGCAACTACAGCAGTCTCCGTCGCAGTCATCGAAGTAATCGTCATCCTCAAGCTCGATGGTAACGTCTTCGCCGCAAGTAGGGCAAGTGATGTGAATTTCCTCTGACTCAAAAAGATCAGCATCAATAGGAAGAATAGTATCGCAATTAGGACAAGCAAGCTCTTCGCAAACGCAATCCTCATCGTCATAGTACTCATCATCTACATAAACCTCTTCTTCAAGGTCACAGATGCTCTCTTCCATATCGCTTACTTCGTCAGCAAGGTCTCCGTGCTGCTCTTCAAGACCCTCTACGGATGCTGAAATATCATCAAGAAGCTCAATAATCTCGTCAAAAAGTCTGCTCTCTGCAGATTCCTTATTAAGAGAAAGGCCGTCAGCCAATCCTCTCAGATAACTAACACGCTCAGACAAATATCCCATGTTAAATACCTACCTTTCATAAACTCACGCAGCAATATTACGCCGCGCCGCATAAGTACTTAATCGGAAAGCAATAATTATGCTCTCTCCATGTACTCCTCTGTTCTGGTGTCAATTCTGATCTTGTCACCGATGTTGATGAACAAAGGAACCTTAACCATAGCGCCTGTTTCAACAGTAGCGGGCTTAACTGCGCCTGTAGCTGTATCACCCTTGAAGCCGGGCTCTGTTTCTGTAACTTCAAGCTCTACGAAGATAGGAGGCTCGATACCGAATACGTTGCCCTTGAAGGAAAGAATCTTACATACGTCGTTCTCTTTTACGAACTTCAATGCATCGCCGATAGTCTCAGCGCTAATAGGCATCTGGTCATAAGTCTCAACGTCCATGAAGTAGTAAAGATCGTCATCGCTGTAAAGATACTGCATATCTCTTCTGTCGATTCTTGCCTTAGGCATCTTATCAGTAGGGTTGAAGGATCTCTCTACTGTAGCGCCTGTAATTACGTTTTTAATCTTAGTTCTTACGAAAGCTGCGCCTTTTCCGGGCTTTACGTGCTGGAACTCATCAATCTGCCATACAACGTTGTCCATCTCAAAAGTTACGCCGTTTCTTAAATCTCCTGAGGTAATCATAAATATACCTCCAATAAAATTATTGTCATCAAAATATTAACATTTCAATATATTATACACTGTTTTTACCGTTTATACAAGGGGGTAATTTGCAATTATTTTACAAATGTGAATATGCACCTGGTGCGCCCCGGTGCGTCGTGCGGTTTAAAAAATTTATATATTTGAGTAACCTTGACAAACGTAAAACAAAAAAGTATAATTAAATTAAGTAAAATTCAACGAACTGATGAATATTTTTTAAATTACATAGGAAGATTAGGAGGATCGATTATGAGCAACACTGTTTTAGAGTTGCGCGGCATCACCAAAATCTTTCCCGGTGTTAAGGCGCTGAACAAGGTTCAGTTTAACCTGCGCGAAGGGGAGATTCATGCTTTGATGGGAGAAAACGGTGCTGGAAAGTCCACGTTCATCAAAGTCATCATGGGCGTTCACCAGGCTGAAGAGGGTGAAATGTACCTGAATGGCGAAAAGGTGAATTTCAAGAGCACCAGAGATGCCCAGAAAGCAGGTATTGCTGCGATTTATCAGCACGTTACCGCATACCCGCATCTGACCGCAGCGGAAAATATTTTCATAGGTCATTTAAAGATGCGCTTCGGAATAGTGCAATGGAAGGAAATGTATGAAGAGGCTGACCGCCTGTTGAGCGAGTTGAATGCAGACTTCGATTCCCATGCACTTATGGGCAACTTGTCTGTTGCGCAGCAGCAGATGGTAGAAATCGCCAAGGCACTTTCCCTTAACGCACGAATCATTATTATGGATGAGCCTACAGCGGCTTTGACTAAACGAGAGTCAGAGGAGTTGTACCGCATTGCACTTAAACTGCGTGACGAGGGAGTTGCCATCATCTTCATCTCGCACAGATTTGAAGATATGTATGCATTGGCCAGCAGAGTAACTGTATTCCGTGATGCACAGTATATAGGAACATATAATGTAGACGAGATTACCAACGCAGATCTGATCAAGGCTATGGTAGGCCGTGAAATCAACGATTTGTTCCCCAAGCCTCAGGTTGAGCTTGGCGAAGAGCTTCTGCGAGTTGAAAATCTTTGCCGTACAGGTTATTTTAAAGACGTATCCTTCAGTGTTCGCAAAGGCGAAATTCTTGGCCTGACAGGTCTGGTAGGCGCCCGCCGTACAGAGGTGGTTCAGACTATTTACGGCGTAGAAAAACTGAAGTCCGGTAAGATTTTCTGGGAAGGCAAAGAAGTAAAGGTCCGGAATCCTTCCGAGGCAATGAAAATGGGTATCGGTCTGCTCCCTGAGAACCGACAGATAGAAGGTTTGATCCTGGATTGGGGCATTGGTCGCAATATCACCCTGACAGAGCTTAATTCCTACGTGAGAGGTCTGTTCCTTGATGAGAAAAAGGAAAACGAAACCTCCAAGGAGCTTGCAGAGAGAGTTGACACCAAGGCTGTCAGCGTTTTTGATAAAGCAAGCTCACTGTCCGGCGGTAACCAGCAGAAGGTTGTTGTTGCGAAGGCTCTTGGCTCCGATTTCAAGCTGCTTATCTTAGACGAGCCCACCAAGGGCGTAGACGTAGGTGCCAAGGCAGCCATTTACGAAATCATGGGCGAGCTGGCACTGGCCGGTTACGGTATCATTATGATTTCCTCCGAGATGCCCGAAATTCTGGGTATGTCCGACCGTATCATCGTCATGTGTGAAGGTCGTGTCACCGGAGAATTGAGCAGAGAAGAAGCCACTCAGGAGAAAATTCTGGCGCTGGCTATGGATAAGCAAACTTCAACAACAGAAGGAGGCGCGGAATCGTGAAGAATACAAAAAATAAAATTCCCGGCAAGATTTCCGGTCTGTTGCGTAGCCGTGAATCAAGCTTGTTGCTTGTTATGATCTTGCTGGTTGCAGTCATTCAATGGCGCTCCGGCGGCATGTTCCTGACCGGAACCGTTATTACACAGCTGACACAGAACTACGCCTACACTATAGTTCTTTCCTTTGGTATGCTTTTGGTTCTGCTGATTGGCGGTATCGATATTGCCATCGGCGCAACACTGGCCCTCAGTGGTATGTCAACCTCATTGCTTATGGCCAGCGGTGTCATCACCAATCCTTTCCTGGCATTCCTGTTCAGCATTCTGGTAGGTATGGCATGCGGTTGGATAATCGGCGTAACAATTTCTAAAGGTAAAGTAATCCCTATTATTGCGACGTTGGGTCTGCAGTACATATTCCGTGGACTTACCTATATGGTATCCGGTAGCAACTGGGTTTCCTCTGATAAGATGCTTGCCGGCTACAAGTCCTTTGCGCAGGGCAGCTTCCTTGGTATTAATAACCTGTTCTGGATTGTTATTATCATGTTTGTTGCTATGCTTGTATTTTTGAAGTGGACCAGCTTCGGTCGTCAGATTTACGAGGTAGGCTCCAATCCAGAGGCAGCAAAAATCTCCGGTATTCATATCGACAGAGTTAAAATTGCGGTTTATACGATCAACGGCGCCATTGCAGGTCTTGCAGGTGCTATGTACACCAGTATGTATGCTACAGCACAGGGCAATATGGCAAACGGTGCAGAAATGGACGTTATCGCTGCTTGTGTTATCGGCGGTGTAAGCCTTAACGGCGGTCAGGGCAGCGCCACAGGCGTATTTTTGGGTGCCGCTACTATCGCAATTATCAGTAAGTCCTTGTCTTTGGTAGGAATTGATGCTTTCTGGCAGCAAGCACTGAAAGGCGGTATCATTGCGGTAGCCGTTCTGATTAACGTTATCGTGCAGCGTAACGCTGCCCGCAGAGCATTGGAAAGGAGGGAGATCTAATGGCTACTAAATCCGGAAGAACTATTTCCTCAGTACGCGAATTCTCCGCTAAGAGTTTGTTGATTCGTTGGGAGTTCCTGTTGATTTTGATATTTGCCGGTGTAAATATCATGAACATCAGCCTTTCTCCTTACTATCTGGATGCTTACAATCTGTTTACTAACATCAATGGTTTTCTGACTAAGGCGTTGGTAGCATTGCCTATGGCATATATTCTTCTGTTAGGAGAAATCGACCTGTCAGTAGGCGGTAACGTTTGTCTTTCCGCTACTGTTTTAGGTGTTGTATACAATGCCTCCGGTAATATCTGGCTTGGTATCCTTGCTGCTATAGCAGTAGGTACACTTTGCGGCGCACTGAACGGTCTTATCTTAACCAAGTTTTCCGAGCTTGCTCCTATGATCGTTACTTTGGCAACGAACATCATATTCCGTGGTCTGTCTGAGCGAATTCTCGGCGACGGTTCCACAGGCGGTATGCAGAAAATTGAATGGTTTACACAGCTGTATTACGGACGCGTAGGCAATATGGTTCCTTATTTGTTCATCATCTTCTGCGTTCTGGCATTGGTGTTTGGCTTGGTAATGCACAAAACCGTATTGGGCAGACAGATGTTTGCTATCGGTGAAAACAGCAAGGCGGCTGAATATGCAGGTATCAAGGTACAGAGAATCCGAATGCTCGTATATACGCTGGCAGGATTAATCTGCGGTATCACCGCTGTGTTCTACTGCTCATGGATGGGTTCCGTTAAGAGTAATGCCTGCGAAGGCTATGAGCTGGAAGCAATCTCCATGTGCGTGTTGGGCGGTATCTCCACTGCCGGTGGTAAGGGAACGTTTACAGGCGCTTTCATTGCCATATTTATCGTCGGCCTGTTGCGCTACGGTCTGAACCTTATCAACCTGAGCGGTCAGACAATCCGTATAATTCTTGGTGCCCTCTTGATCGCAGTAGTACTTTATCCTACCATCAGAGATGCTATTAAGAATCGCAAAAAGGCGATTAAGTAATTATTTCCGATATATTTGCGCGAGCAGATACATATATTAATTTTATTTTAGAAAGGAAGATTTAAAATGAAAAAACTTATTGCTACGTTACTTGCTTTAGTAATGGTTTTGAGCCTGGTGGCTTGTGGCGGCGGAAAGTCCGGCGAACCTGTTTACGCTATCATCTGTAAAGACGCGTCAAACCCTTACATGTCACGTATGGTACAGGGCTTTAAAGACGCTTGTGCTGACATAGGCGTTACAGCGTTGGAGAAATCCCCTGAAACCACTTCTGCAGAAGACCAGATCGCTATTATCAACGACCTGGTTGCTCAGGGTGTAAAGGGTATTGCTATCGCAGCTAACGATGCTGCTGCTCTTAAGGCAACAATCAAGGCTGCTACCGACAGAGGCATTGCAGTTGTAACCCTTGACTCCGACACAGAAGGTTCCCAGATGTTCGTTAACCAGGCCGGTGTAAAGGAAGTTGCTCAGGTTTTGGTTGACTCCGTTTACGACATGACCGGTGGCGAAGGCGAGTTCGCAGTTCTGTCTGCATCTTCCACAGCTACAAACCAGAATGCTTGGATTGCAGCAATGGATACAATCATCAAGGGCGACAGCAAGTATGCAAAGCTCACTTGGGTTGAGACTGTTTACGGCGACGATGAGTCCCAGAAGTCCACTGACGAAATGCAGAATCTTATGACTAAGTACCCCAACCTTGAAGTTGTTTGCTGTCCTACAACCGTAGGCGTTTTGGCTGCTGCACAGGTTGTTACCAACAACCCTGACTGCGGCATCAAGATTGCAGGTCTTGGTTTGCCTTCCGAAATGAAGGACTACGTTGGCGAGGGCAAAGCTTGTCCTTACATGTATCTCTGGAATCCTATCGATGTAGGTAACTGTTCTGCATACATGATCAAGGCTATCCTTGACGGTAAGGTTGGCGAAGTTGGCACAAGCTTCACAGCTGACAACGAAAAGACATACGATATTTCTGCAGGCGATCCCGCTGAGAAGCAGATCATCGTTGGACCTCCCTTCCAGTTCACAGGCGAGAACATTGACGACTGGGCTAACGTTTATTAATTTATTTGTGTAATATCTTATAATTATTAAACTCTATCCTTGGTAGGGCGGGCTTGCCTGCCCTACCTTTTTCATATAAGGTTTTTGTGTGCGCAGGACTTAACGCCTGCACGAACAAAAGCAATATATCAATATATTTATCAAGGAGGTTATTCTTATGATTAAAGGCTTTAAAATGAAACTCTACCCCGGACAAGAGGCTGAATACGAGCGCCGTCACAATCTGCTGTGGCCGGAAATGAAGGATATGATCCACGAGCACGGCGGCAAGAACTATACGATTTTTCTGGACCGTGAGACATTGACCCTCTTTGGCTACATCGAAATCGAAGATCCGGAGCTGTGGGCCAAGGGTGCAGACACTGCCATCAACCGCAAATGGTGGGATTATATGGCAGACATTATGGAAACCAACCCTGATAACAGCCCTGTGGCTATTGATTTGCAGAATGTTTTTCATCTGGATTAAGGAGAAAACTAAATTCAAGGCCTACAATCACCGGCAAGAACAATTCAGAATAAAACCGCAAAACTTATAATTTAACCGGGGTTTTTCAGGTTATAACCGCAAAACTATTGACAAAATATTTTTTGTTGTTATACTGACATTATGCGGAGGTGTTTTATATGATATTCAGAGAAAATTATATAAATAAAATAATGGCATTCACAGATACGCCTTTTGTTAAAATTCTTACCGGTGTTCGACGTTGCGGTAAATCAACAATCATGCAAATGATAATGGACGAGCTTCGCAAAAAAGGAATTAATGATGAAAGAATAGTAAATTTCCGCTTTGAGTCAATGGAGTATGACGATATGACTGCAAAGCAGTTATACGAATTGATAAAAACAAGGATATCTGACAAAGAGAGAACTTATTTGTTTCTTGATGAAGTGCAAGAGGTTCCTTCCTGGGAGAAAGCTGTAAATTCCATTAATACCGATTTCAATGTTGACATATATGTTACAGGTTCTAACTCTCGTATGATGTCTTCTGAAATATCAACCTATCTTACAGGGCGCTATGTGTCTTTTCGCATATTTACTCTCTCATTTGAAGAGTACCTCACTTTCAAGAAACAGTACAGCAAAACAGACGACCCGCATAAGGAATTAATTAATTATATCAAATACGGTGGCTTTCCGGCAATACACTTGCAGGAGTACCCCCTTGACAATGCTTATACCATTGTTCGTGATATTTATAACTCCACGATATTTTCCGATATCGTTAAGAGAAATCAAGTCCGCAAGGTTGATCAGTTAGAGCGTGTTGTTAAGTTTGTTTTTGACAATGTCGGAAAAACATTTTCTGCAAAGTCTGTTTCCGATTATATCAAGTCTGAGCACCGCACCATTGATAATGAGACAGTATATAATTACCTTGAAAAATTAGAGAGTGCATATATCCTGCATCGCTGTTCGAGATACGATGTACAAGGCAAAGAATTGCTTAAAACACAAGAAAAATTCTATCTTGCAGATAGTTCATTCAAATACAGTGTGTTGGGATATAACGATCAGAGTGTCGCTGCAATGCTTGAAAACGTGGTTTATCTTGAACTGCTTCGTAGAGGCTATGAGGTCTGTATAGGTAAGACTCCTAATGGAGAAATTGATTTTATAGCAACAAGACAGAATGAAAAAATGTATATTCAGGTAACGAAAGAAATTAAATCCGAGCTGACAGAAAAGAGAGAATACGATCGTCTTCTTGAGATCAATGACAATTATCCGAAGTATTTACTTCGCACGGATGATTTTACAGGAGGCAATTATCAGGGCATCAGAACGATGCATATTGCTGATTTTTTGCTTTCAAAGGAATATTAATAAATTTTTTTGGAGGGAGTTTATATTATGAAAGCACGTTGTTTTTCCTTTACGACAATTTTTCGAATTGTTTTTCTGGCATTATCAATAATGTTGTGTATAACAGCATGCGGTCCCGGTGAAACACCGTCTGCTACTGACGTCCCTACAGCTACACCGTCCGCTTCAGACTCACCGGCACCCACCACAGGTGTTATTTGTCCGGGCTATGCCCCGGAAGTTAAAGGAAAAGTATCTTTACTTTTTCATCAGGCATGGACAGGGATAGAGAAAAGATCCGTTGAAAACTGGGTTGCGAATTTTGAAAGAAGTCATCCCAAAGTTGAAGTCGAAACAGAGATTACACTTTTATCTCAAGATACGATTGACGCTCAGATTGCTTCAAACTCTATTGCCGACGTATTTTTTGTGAAAGACTCTGACGTATACAAATATGCTGTTACAAAGGATGTGTTGATGCCCCTTGACAACTATATAAGTGCATTTGAGATTGATACAAGCAACGTTTTACCTCAGGCTCTTGAGTTAGGGCGCGTGGACGGACGGACCTATGTCATTATGAGAGACTACAGTCACGTTGTCTTGTGCTATAACAAAACGCTCATTGAATATCTTGCCATTGACCTTGAGGACCCCGTAGAGCTTGACAAGAAAGGCGAATGGACCTGGGACACGTTCAAGAACTACTGTGAACGCCTTACCGTTAAGGAAGAAGGCAATACTACTGTCATAGGCGCAAGTATGCGCTTTGGCGATTCTCCCCTCTGGATACCCTTTGCAGAGGGCTTAGGCGGAAAATGGTACGATTCTGTTGACAAAAAAGTTTCCTTTGCTTCTGACGATAAGGTTACCGCAGGCATTATGGAAATGGCAGATGCAATTAAGTCAGGGAACATGGTATTTAACCCCAACGGCACAATTACGTCTGTCCCTGTAACACGCGACGATTTAGTTGATTTCAACTCTTTGGATTTAGCGGCTCAGGTCGTTTTTCAGGACATCAGAATTTCAGAATTTGAGGCCAAAGGCCAAACCTATATTGATAATGATTTTGAATGGGATATAGTTTCCTTCCCTGCCCTCCCTACACATAAAGTAGGAACGAGCACCTCCGGTTTTGCAGTATTTAATAGAAATAACAACCCTGACGCAGCTGCAGCCCTTTGCCTTTCCCTTTACACAGAGGAAGGACAACTCGCATACCATGGGCAAGAGGGCGGCTCCGTTCCGAATATAAAAAACCTCAGAGACCAAGTTTTTTGGAGAATGCCTTTTGAAGATAAGAATCATTCCGAAGATGGAATCTACTACGACGCATTCATCTCCCATCCCGAAGCTGACACATACGGACAAGTAGATTGCGTTGTTCCGAAGGAAATTGCAGAAATAATAACGGAGTGTATGGCCAATATCATTCCCGAATCGGTCAACGGGACAATGGATATTAACACGGCGCTTGCCACGATGGAACAGCAGGCCAACGCTTTGTGGGCAACGATGAAAGAGTAGAAAAAGTGTATATTCAGTAGTCTGAAAGCGAGGTGAATTTCACCTCGCTTTTACAATTATTTCTGCTCTAAATAAATTAGCCTGCCCCAATGCCATTTTTTGTTTTTATCAAAACGATATTTGTCTGGGGCACCCAAATAGTATATCTGTGTTCCTGATAGCAATTTACGAAGAACTAAAACGTTCCCCTTTTTCCCTATATTGTATAGTTCTTCGTATATTTCCTCAATATCGGGATGCCAGTGCATATATGAACCATGAAGTATGTTTTTGTGAATGATATCTATTATTGTATCATACTCACTAATTGATGCTTCAACATAAATGTTGTCATACAACTCCCATGTTATAGTATCATTTTCCATTTGGGGAAATGAATGTAGACCATCGGTGCTGATAAGCATCCTATATAGTTCCTGCGTATTTAAAGGAACTGTAACTTCACCACTACAGATCATTGTCATAAATTGCAGAAAACCATCGTCCTCTTTATCAAAACTTCTTTCGCCCTTGCAAAAGATTTTATTAAAAAGATATACAAGTTCAAAAGTAACAATAATAGCGGCAGGTATTGCAAAAGAAATCCACGGATGGGGAAAATCAAAAATAGACCAAATTATCCAAGGTATTAGAGCAAAGAACACATAAAGAAAGGCAAAACCGAGCACGGTGTCACGGATCTTCTGAAATATGTTTCGCGTATCTGTGTTGGGCATGCTGGTGTTCAAATTCTTAATTTCGCCATTCAAAATGACAGAATTGTTTTCTTCGGTAATATTACAGACACAGAACCTACCACCACTATATCCCAGCCTCAAAAATCCGATTTGTAAAACAGTTGGCTCATATTGATATATAACGATGTCTTTATGAAAAGCTGTGGCTCTCTTTTGAACATTCTCTTTAAGTTCTTCAAGTGTTCCATTGAAAACAAATTGCATATCCTCACCGCCTTTTTGTTTATCATAGCATAGCATAATCAAAATGTAAATCTGGCAGTATAATCTTCTCCCATTTACAGATACTAACAGCGTAATTTGTAAAA
>JAGAKK010000088.1 GCA_017625675.1 Clostridia bacterium
ATATTATGATTCATAGCTCTGATAGCCTCAGGAGCCATGTATGACGTAGCAAGCTCGCTGGTAGTCTTTCCTGCCCAATAGCTGTTCGCCTCTTTCAATCTCTTCTTAGTCTCATCGGAGATATAAAAAGGATCGGCAACTCTCTTCGCCACTGTCTCAAACTCATCCTCAAGCCACGTATATGAAAACTCCGGATAGGTCTGGCAGCCTCTGGGGGCAATGGTTCCTGAACCTACGATAAGCTCGTCATCTCTGATAATGACAGGCATATTTTCAAGAATATGAGCAAAGGCCTTGGACTTTCTCGCAACCTCAGGCTCATTCTCCGTCTGCTTGTAAGATTCAGTAAGCAAAACTGCTCTGTCCGCCTCAATCTCAGGGCGCGCAGCAAAATAAGCGTCCAGCAAACGCTGTACACGCTGGGTCTTTTCAATAGCACCGGTATTAAAAGCCATAACACAACCTCCAAAATATCACACTAAAAACCAGTATAGTGCGACCAAGATTCATACTTTTAAAATCCAAACATAAAAACAAATTATTTATTTTAAATCAAACACGAACTCATCCTGATACGGATCTTATCTTTCGTAACTTTTGGGACGGCATCCGAAACATTGGCCGTCAAGAACATCCGTCTCAATCTCACAATTATATTTTAATCAACAGCAAGCCCACTGTCAATAGTAAATACTCACATTTTGCTAAAAAAATGCAACTTTTTTGTTGTTTTTTTCTAACTTTATGATTTTTTCTTTGTGTTAGTGTGTGTTTTCAATATGAATTATGGTTTAATTCAACACAAAACAACATTTTCCAATGTCAATAACGAAAATCACATTGAAAAGAACTCTTTTATACTTCTTATAACGTTATCGGTGACAAAGGAAGCGCTTTGCTTTACTTCCTCAACAGAGGATTCCATTGCGTAAGAAAAATCGCAGGCAGACAACATTCCTATGTCGTTGATTCCGTCTCCGAAGGCCATGGTTTCTGCTGCGGAAATTCCGAATCGCTCCATAAGAAGATTCACCGCATAGCCCTTGTCCGTATCAGCAGATACAAATTCACACCAACGGGTTCCTGTATATATATTGTTCAGATATGAGGACCAATCCCTCACTACGTAATCAAAATCATCATTTCCCTCCCCTGAGAGAAGAGAAAGCTTATACACGGGTTCTGTAATCTCTCCGGGAGTCCCGGTTCTTATAATGCGTCCCGTCATAGTCACGGAATCAAGAAGCGCCTTCTCCGCGAAAACACTGTTTCCTGAAACATACGCATCCGTAAGTGTATAGAAAATATACTCCCTCGCCCCAAGACCGGAGGATTCGTTGTTCACAGACTCAATAAAGGCCATGTAAATATTTTTATCAATAGGTCTTGAAACAACGGCTTCGCCCTTATACAACACAACAGCGCCGTCGTATGCGGCAATAACGATTTTATCAATAACAGGCGCAAACAATCTGAGAAGATCGGCAACGGGCCTTCCGCTCACAACCGCAAACAGAACTCCCCTTTGGCTTAGTTTCTCAATAAGTCCGAACAGCTCTCCCGGAACGGCGCCGTTTTTATCAAACAACAACGTATTATCAAGATCACAACAAACCAACCGTACCATGCCGCACCTCCTTTTCTGCTTCGCCGCAATTCCAACGATTCATATTTGAAATAATTATACAACATTCTCCTGACAATTTCAAGAGGTGATTGCGCGATGCACCAGGGGGACAGACGTCCGGGATTGCACCAGGGGGACAGACGTCCGGTGCACTTTTTGCCTCTTGATTTTTTGCACCGGATGTCTGTCCCCCTGGTGCAAGCAAAAAAATTTGAACATTCGTCTGTATTCGTCATTTTTCGACCTTTCAGAAAGTTATAATTTACCCGAAAGCCCATATAATTTATTACCGATTGACGAAGTGAGGTGGAAGAAGTGCAAAATATTACATACACGCTGTACGCAGATTTGTTCTTTCTGGAAAATATCATTATGAATTACATAATCATTTCCGCCGCATCTCTTTTCACAAATAAGATACTCTCCGTAAAATCAAACCCTTTGCCAAGGCTTCTCGGAAGCATTATCGGCGCAGCCTATGCCTTGGCGGTGGTTTTGCTGCCTGCCGCCCAGGGAAAAATACTCGGGTCGGTTTTTGGGAAAATTGCACTTTCTCTCATAATGGTTTTCGTCGTATACAGACCTAAGAAGCTTGCCTTAATGCTGAAAGAACTTGGCATTTTCTGCTTTACGGGATTTATCTTTGCAGGAATTGCTATAGGGATAATGTTTCTGGGTGTTCCGTTTTCGATAACCTCCGGCGGACTTATGATTACAAATCTCCCCTCCGGAGTGTCAAATATTTTTATAACTGCAGGCGTAGGCTATATTGCCGTCAGCATACTTATTAACTCTCTCAGAAAAGTCTGCGACGACCTGAGGGAAAGCTACGTAAGCCTCTACATAGAATTTGACGGTCAAGGACTCTGGATGCCGGCACTTATCGACACCGGCAACGAGCTCCGGGACCCTCTTACCGGCACGCCGGTCATTATCGTTGAGCGCAGTGCAATAAAAAACATTATTTGCCCGGAAATAACCGAGCCTGACTTTTTCAAGGATAATTTCCTTGGACCTCACGGAAACGGAACGCTCAGCCCCTCCTGGGCAAAACGATTCAGAGTCATCCCCTTCAGCTCCCTTGGCTGTGAAAGCGGCCTGCTTCCGGGCTTTAAGGCTGACAATATAAAAATAAAAGGAAATTACGAGTTTCCCTGTAGCGAGAAGACAGCCATAATATGCCTTTACGACAAGGAACTGTCCGAGAATAAAAAATACACCGCCCTGCTCTCCCCTGAGCTTGTGGCATAAGACAATAAATAAAACCGGAGGACAACACCATGTTGACAGAAAAATTAAGAAAAACATTATTTACCGCAAAAATGAAACTTGCAATAAGACTCTCTGTTTTTATGCAAAAAACGGGCCTTGCAAAAAACGAAAGTATTTTTTACATAGGAGGCGCAGAGTCATTGCCCCCGCCTCTTTCGGCAGAAGAGGAAGCAGAGCTTCTCAGCCACTTTAACGACAATGAAGCCGACGTAAAAACCAAGCTCATAGAGCACAACCTCCGTCTGGTGGTGTACATTGCGAAAAAGTTTGAAAGCACCGGCGTTATGATGGACGATCTTGTGTCAATCGGCACGATAGGTCTGATAAAAGCTATAAACACCTTTGCCCCGGATAAAAATATCAAGCTTGCCACCTACGCGTCACGTTGTGTTGAAAACGAAATACTTATGTACCTGAGGCGATACAGCAAGCAAAAAGCAGAGGTTTCCATTGACGAGCCCCTTAAAGTTGATTGGGACGGCAATGAACTGATGCTTTCAGACGTATTGGGCAGCGATCCCAGCATCGTTTACGGAGAAATAGAAGAAGAGGTTGACAGAGAAGTCCTTTCAGAGGCCCTCAGCAAGCTGAACAGCAGGGAAAAGCAGATAATGGATCTTCGCTTCGGCCTTGACGGCGGCAAGGAATTTACACAAAAAGAGGTGGCAGATATGCTGGGTATATCACAATCGTACATATCAAGGCTTGAAAAAAAGATTTTGGAAAGACTTCGAAAAGAGATATTGCAAAAGCTGGGCTGAATTGGTAAAATAAGACAATACTATTAACGGCAGGAGATAAAATATGATTAGAGCACTTGACTTTTTAAGAGACCTTACTTTCTGGTCCGTTTGCCTCCGCATCGTGCTTTCGGTGCTGGCAGGTTTCATTATCGGCGCAGAGAGAAGAAATAAAAACCACGCGGCAGGCCTTCGCACACACATTCTCGTGACCGTGGGCGCCTCTCTCCTTATGATAATGTCCCAGTTTGCCACGGAGTATTTCGGCGCAGGCGATATTATGAGAATCGGCGCACAGGCAGTCAGCGGTATAGGCTTTTTAGGCGCAGGCACTATTATTATTTCAAAAGGAAAAATAAGAGGACTTACCACAGCGGCAGGTCTATGGGCCACAAACTGTATCGGCCTTGCCATTGGTATCGGATTTTACGAAGGGGCCTTCGTAGGTCTTGTTGCAGTGTTCTTCACACTCGTTGTGCTCAGAAGAATCAGCCACAAGAACAAAGCCCCTGAACTTTACAGCGCAGAATACCTTGTTCATCTGAAAAAAGAAAATATTGATATTTTCTCCGAACTTATCAACAAAAGCGACATTGCCCTTACAAGACTTGAAATAAAGCCCTGCGGAAGCGACTCCTACACAGCCTCCGTATCTTTTAACTCAGGTAGCGAGAAAGAGGTCCTTTTGCTCCGTGAAAAAATACGTGAAATTGAGGGCACGCTGGTATTTGATATCCAGTACGACGGACAGGCTGCAGTTATCGGAGACTGACGCATACTTTATAACACGTTATAATCCTTTATAATGCTTGAAATCCTCACGCAAATGTATTAAAATATTTACGTTTTTGTAAAAAGGCGCATTGACCCGCGCCGGACGAAAGGACAAACGTTTATTTATGGCAAATGAAAAGATAACCAATGAAGTTCAGAGAAGAAGAACCTTCGCAATTATCTCCCATCCTGACGCAGGTAAAACTACCATGACGGAGAAATTGCTTCTTTACGGAGGCGCAATCAGACTTGCAGGATCCGTAAAAGCGAGAAAGACCTCCAGACACGCGGTTTCCGACTGGATGGAAATTGAGAAGCAAAGAGGTATTTCAGTTACTTCTTCCGTACTCCAATTTGAATACGACAACTACTGTATAAACATTCTTGACACACCGGGACACCAGGACTTCTCCGAGGATACGTACAGAACGCTTATGGCCGCAGACAGCGCAGTGATGCTTATTGACGGCGCAAAGGGCGTAGAGGCACAGACCATCAAGCTTTTCCACGTATGTAAAATGAGAGGTATACCGATTTTCACCTTTGTAAACAAAATGGACAGAGCTGCAAAAAGCCCCTTTGACCTTATGAAGGAAATCGAGGACGTGCTGGGTATCCAGTCCTACCCTATGAACTGGCCTATCGGTATTGACGGCGACTTCAAGGGAATTTACAACAGAATGAAAAACCGCATTGAGCTTTTTGAAGGCGGAAATCACGGACAAGGCTTCGTTGACTCCGTTACGGGAAGCGTAGACGATCAGGTTTTTGCAGACCTTCTGGGAAGCTACTACCACGACAAGCTTATGGAAGAGATCGAGCTTCTCGATATGGCAGGCGAAGAGTTCGACCTGAAGAAAGTCCTTGCAGGACAGCTCACTCCCGTGTTTTTCGGCTCCGCTATGACGAACTTCGGCGTACTCCCCTTCCTTGAAGAGTTCATAAAGATGGCCCCCTGTCCCCAGGAAAAATTTGCAGGAGAGACGTTGGTAGATCCTGTTGAAACAGGCTTCAGCGGTTTTATATTTAAAATCCAGGCCAATATGAACCCTGCTCACCGTGACAGACTTGCATTTATGAGAATATGCTCCGGAAAATTTGAAAAAGGAATGGAGGCATGGCACACAGGCACGGGAAGAAAGATCAGACTTTCCCAGCCTACTCAGTTCATGGCTCAGGAGAGAACCGTTATAGACGAAGCTTATGCAGGTGACATTATCGGTCTTTTTGACCCCGGTATTTTCAGTATCGGAGATACCCTCAGCGCCGACAGCGAGCATCTTAAATACGACAATATCCCCACCTTCCCTTCAGAGCATTTTGCAAGAGTTACTTTTGCAGACTCAATGAAGAGAAAACAGTTCCAGAAGGGCATCACACAACTTGCCCAGGAGGGCGCAATTCAGGTGTTCAAACAGGTTGACATCGGTGTTGAGTCTCTCATTATCGGCGCAGTAGGTGTGCTCCAGTTTGAAGTATTGGAGCATCGTCTTAAAAACGAGTACGGCTGTCCTATCAGGATGCAGCAGCTCCCCTACCGCTTCGCACGCTGGGTGGACGATCCCGGACTTGACCCAAGGACCCTTACCCTTACAAGCTCCACTATGATAACACAGGACAACGACCTTAACTACGTTATCCTCTTTGAAAACGAATGGGGCATTGAATGGGCCAAGGACAAGAACAAGGGCTTGGTACTAAACGACGTAAAACAATAATATTACAAAAAGAGCAGAGACCGTTCCTTTCAAGGCAGTCCCTGCTCTCTTTATATAATTCAGTATAATCAGAAATTCAACAATGCCACCGCATCGCCTATGGTTTTTTCAAAAGCTTCTCTGCCGTATTCATCCACCTGAGCCTTGTTTTTCTCTCCGTGGGTCAGACAGCCGGCACCGCCGATACAGCCGCCCACACAAGCCATGCCTTCAATGAAATTTGCATCAAGCACGTTTTTGCTTTTCTTAAGGAGCGCAACACGACACGCCTCTATTCCGTCACAAGGCAGAGTCTTCAGATCGAAATCTATATTTTGTTCTTTAAGGCCTTGCTTAACTGCATCGGAAAGACCACCTGATCGTGCAAAAATTCTGCCGAAATACGAAGCATTATCAAGAACGTCCTCTTCAAGAGACGTAATATCTATATCCCTGCTGTCAAACAGCGCCTGAAGCTCCTCAAATGTCAGAACACAGTCCACGTAGGGCTTGACGCTTTCCAATTGCGCCTCTGCTTTTTTTGCTGTGCAAGGGCCTATAAATACCACTTTTGCTTTTTCATCAGTGCTCTTTATGTATTTTGCAAGAGTCGCCATAGGAGACAAGTTATGTGACACCAACGGCAAAAGATCAGGAAATGAACTCTTAATATACTGCACAAACGCCGGACAGCAGGAACTTGTCAAAAAGCCTTTTTCCGCTAACTCCCTTGACTCAGCATGAGCAACCATATCTGCGCCCAATGCCGCTTCAACAACGGTATAAAAGCCTAACTGCTTAAGCCCATTTATGACTTGCCCCAGTTTTGCATAAGTAAACTGACTGGATACGGAAGGCGCCACCATAGCATATACTTTGTACTTACCATTGTCCTCGCTCTTCTTTATCATATCAATAACGTTCAGAATGTAGGACTTGTCACTTATTGCACCAAAAGGACACTGGTAAACACAAGCGCCGCACTGTATACATTTGTTGTTGTCAATTGCCGCAGCATTGTCCTCGTTAATTGAAATTGCCTTTACCTTACAAGCGTTCTGACAAGGCCTTTTTCTGTTGATTATTGCAGAATAAGGACAAACCTTTGCACACTGTCCGCACTCTACACATTTTGACTTATCAATATGCGCCACGTGATTGTGATCAAAGGAAATCGCACCCCGCTTACACACGTCTTCACATCGGTGAGCAAGACAACCTCTGCAGGAGCTCGTCACCTCGTAGCCTGCCGCAGGACACTCGTCACAGGCAATGTCAATTACCTCTATCACGTTGGGATTATCCTTATCACCGCCCATGGCAATACGGACACGCTCTCCCAGAATCGCTCTTTCCTTGTAAACACAACAACGCATAGTTGAGGTCTTACCGGGCACGATAGTTTTGGGTATGTCCAGAAGGTTCTGCAACAATGTATCATCCCACGCCTGACGCGCCACCTCACGCAAAACCTTGTATTTCAGATATTGCACCTTAGTATCAAATTTCCTCATAACTTCTCCTTAAAAATAACTCACCTTGATACGCTTGCCCATCTTTCTGAGGCATTTTGACAGTTCTTCCACCAGATTCATTTTGATGTTGAAATTTATCGGCAATTCAGGATTCTGATGCGCCGGATTTATAGCCTTTCCAACGTAGAAGTTTATGTCTGTTGCCTCCTCAAAAAGCAACCTGCTTATGAGAGAAGCGCCGTCCTTTTTAAAGCTCCAATGCTCGTAATACTTATTTTCATCCAGATAATCCTTGGCGTACTCCAGAACCTTATTGACGGTAATAACACCCTCCGTCACAAGATCCACACCTTCAATCTCTGCAATCGGCGGCACATCCGAACGCTCAAATGCAAGAGTTGCCTTCAAAGGCTTGTTAAGATACTTTGCCGCAATGGAAGACGTTGTTCCTCCGCAAATAATGTGTTTTCCTTCTTTAGAGAAAAACAAAGCCATCATACGGTTGGCATCATCTCTGTTTGAGGGAGGTCCGAAAAGCATATTCATCGGCTCTCTTCGTCTGATTTTCACAATGCAGGCAGTAGCATCATCGCCGGGCTTTCCTCCGTACAGCCTGTCACACTCGTCTACCAAAACCGTGGACAACGTTTTCGCCGTATAACCCAGTGGCGCAACTGACTCTATAAAGCCGATAATATCTTCTCTTTTCCAGCCGAAATTATATGCAATTCCAATACCCGCATGAGGACAGCCGTCGCTCATAGCCACAAAAATATCGTTTTCCTGAAGTTTAATTACAGACTTTAATATTTTCTTGCCGCCAATATTCATTTCCGTACTTTTGTAATCATAGTTTACGCCATCACGTATCAATATGACCTGAGGATTATCGTATTGAATAATCTCTGCAGTCTGGTTATTCTTCAGGTGTATTATCGTAAAGGTGGAATATGCCACGCCTCTTACAGAGCACACCGGAAGTGTTGCGGCAATGGTAGAAACACACTCCTCCAAGGGCAAGCCCTCGGCCATCATTGTAGAAATGATTTTAGAAGTAAGTGTTGAGAGTATACTTGCCTTCACACCGCTTCCCAATCCGTCAGACAAAACGATTACCGTGGAAGATTCATCAGGCTCTACAATATCCACGTGATCACCGCAAAGCTGTTCGCCGTAATGGTTTATGCTTTTGTAACCTATATCTGCACATAAATCATTCATCTGAAATAGACTCCTTTAGTTTTGCAAGAGCAATTTTTGTTTCAGCAGCAGTTTCTCCCAGAAGAGAAGCAATCTCCTGAACTATACGCATCTGCTTATCAACCACCTTGTCCGCAACCTCAATGGTCTGACGGCTTATGCTCTCCTTTTTTTCGCGTTCATATTCTTCATCAGTAACGTCACGCATAATTCCTATAAGCAAATGTGAATCTCTGTCGTAAACAACAGTCTGCTCCACGTATCTTTTATATTCAGCAAGGTATACCCTCTGATTTCTTACGTCACGACCTGTTCTTAACACGTTAATAAAAACAGAAGGGTCGAGTATGCGTATCACCTGATCTCCCAGAACGTCGTTTGCGGATCTTATATTCATTATCTTGCGGGCAGCCGAATTTATCTGCTGTACCTCAAGCTGTTCGTTAAGTACGATCAAGCCGTTGGGAGTATTCTTAACTATCGTATCAGAAAAGCTCTCCGCCTTATTTTTAAGGTAGGGCAAGCACATTGATATTTCAGCCTTTCCCCTGGCAATAGCCGCAGCTTTTTCTCTGCACGTATTATATCCGCAAGAACCACAGTTCAGTTCATCCCCGGGAGTAAATTTTCCCATCTGACGAAGAATAGTTACGATCTCCTCCTCAGAAGGCTGCAGACGTTTATTTTCTATGTATTCAAACTGTTTTTTTATTTCCGGAGATTCAGGCTGTGACACCTGAAAGTCCTTACAGCCTGCGTATTTAGACACTGACACGTAATCCTTTACCGGAGAAGAATGGTGATACTTTTCCATTACGGGACCACCTATGCAACTTCCTACACAAGCAGACATCTCAATAAAACACTTGTGCAGCTTTCCGCTTTCAATATCTTTTATCGCAGCAATACAATTATCGATACCATCAAGAGCAATATACGTATATTCAGGAAGTCTCTCTTCCATCGTTTTCAGCACACCGCCGGTAGTTGGGAAAAATCTTGCTCTGCTGAACTCGTCAGAATCATCTTCCTTTTCAAGTTCGATCTTTTCACTTTTGAACCATTCTGTAAGCTCTTCGAAAGTGAGAACAGCATCAGCAATACCTTTGTAATGCTCCGCTTCGTCCTTCTTTGCCACACAAGGTCCTATAAAAACGGTCTTTGCAGTAGGAAAGCGCTTTTTTATATCACTGCAATGAGCCTGCATGGGAGACATAACGTCTGCCAGATATTCCAGAACTCCGGGATAGTGCTTTTGTATCAGAAGATTAATAGAATGACAACAAGAAGTAATAACGATATCCCGTTCTTCCTCCCTCAACATACGTTCATACTCATTTTTTACGATAGTTGCACCCACCGCAGTTTCTTCAACATCGTAAAATCCGAGTTTTTTCATAGCCTTCCTCATAGAGTTAATGCCAACGCCTTCATAATTTGCAATAAACGACGGCGCAAGGCTTGCAATAACGGGAACACCGCTCTGGAGAAAAACTCTGACCTTTTCAGTTTCATCAACAATTTCTTTTGCATTCTGAGGACAGACAACAAAACATTGTCCGCATAAAATACACTCATTGCCGATAATGTGAGCCTGATTACCGGAGAAACGAATAGCCTTTACAGGACAATGACGAATACATTTATAGCAATTTTTGCAATTTGATTTTTTTAAAGTCAAGCACTCCGGCATAATACGTTATTTCCTTTCAATCCCCAATTTTTCAAGCACGTTTTCAGAAAAAAACTCTTTGAAGTTTTCCTTTGTTACCCCTGTGTGAACGTCATCGTCAACCTGGACAGTCACTCCAATGCGATTACACTTACCGATGCAAAAGCTCCCGGCAAGTGTAACCTCATCTTCCAGATGATATTCAGCCACGGCATTCTGAAGCAATTCCACTATTTCAGGCGAACCCTTTATATGACAAGAACTTCCTACGCATATCTGAATTATCATACTTCATTAAACCTTTCCCACTACGTTCTTTGCAAAAAACTCATCTACGTTTTCGGGAGTTACAGAATAAAACTCGTCATCTACAGTTACGCAAACTCCCTGCTGGCATTTTCCCATACAAAAAGTTCCGCCAAGCTCAACCTTGTCTCCCAGATTGTTTTGTGAAATAAGATACTGAAGCTGCTCAACCACCTGACGTGATCCCTTAATATGACAAGAGCTTCCTATACAAACAGTAATTTTCATAAATACCACTCCTTACTCGTAATCAACAACGTCTACCCAGGACAAGAGGAATTCTCTTTCCTTTTCATTACCCTTTACAGATTGTGATGCCGCCACAATAGGCATCCACTTCTGTACGTATTGCTTTGCAGTGTTGCTCTTTTTGCAGAAAAGCTCCAGATATTTCTTCGCGCCGTCAATATCACCCTCAAGCCAGAAGAGAAGATACGTTCTCGCTACGTCTGCAGAAGCATTACCTTGAGTTGCGTGAGACCAATCCAGAATGTACGGTGTGCCGTCCTCTGCGATTATAATATTTGAGGGGTTAAAATCTCCGTGGCAAACCTTGTTATGTTTAGGCATTCCCTCAAGTCTTGTATGAAGATCATATCGTGTTGTAGCATCAAGCTCGCTCATTCCGATCTTTCTGTTCATTTTGTCCTTCAGCTTACTAAGCAAAGGGCTGCGCTTTGAATGCACCTCCATCTGAAGATCCACCAGAAGCTCCAGATAATCATCCTTTTTAGAAGGATTCTCAGCCATAAGCTGAGCCAAGGTCTTGCCTTTAATATACTCAGAAATAATGGCCCATTTCCCGTCCACCATCGTTATCTCAGTGATCTTCGGAATATTAAGGCCGGTCTCTTCAACTCTTGCCTGATTCAGTGCCTCATTCAGCACCTCTGCCTTTGAATAAAAGTCATTGAAAACCTTTACACATTTATCTCCGTCACGGTAAACAGTCTTGTTGTTTCGAACCGCAATAACTCTGTCAAGCTTCATTCGTATTCCCTCCTCTTACTTCTGTGCTTTTCCGTAATATGCATTAAGATACATCTGCTTAATTTCACTCATTAAGGGGTATCTTGGGTTAGCACCTGTGCACTGGTCGTCAAACGCCTGCTCTACCATATCGTCAAG
>JAGAKK010000005.1 GCA_017625675.1 Clostridia bacterium
GCATAGCGGCGCCTGAAAGAGAGAGTCTTGATTTGGTGGAAAAGACTTCTGTGCGGCCGGTATTGTGAAGTTCGTTTCGGAGCTGACTTTTTGAAGAACGAGGCGTTACGCCGATGAAGTTTTGTAGGGAAGTACGGGATACGGGCCGTTATACCGGTGAGTGTTTATCAAAGACACGGTTGTTTGATAAAAATTAGGGTGGTACCGCGGAAATTATTTCGTCCCTTGCGCTTTACGGCTTTATATCGTGAAGTGTAAGGGGCTTTTTTGTTTTCAAGGCGCCGAAATTGCTCGGAATATATATTAACCGTATTTTATCATTTTGAAAGGACAGAAGTAGTTATGAAAGAAAAACTCGCTGAAATTAAAAATGCGTTTACAGCCAGAATTGCAGAGGCTGACACACCTGTGGCTGTAGATAATCTGAGAGTTGAATATCTCGGAAAGAAAGGTGAAATTACTGCAGTGCTTCGTGGAATGGGCGCTCTTTCTGCAGAGGAGAGACCTATCGTCGGCCAGATTGCAAATGAGGTAAGAGCATACATTGAAGGTATGATAAGTGAGAAGCTTGCAGAGCTTAAAGAAAAGGAGCTTGAGGCAAGTCTTGTAAGAGATACGGTTGACGTAACAATGCCCGGAAAGAAGCCTGTAAACGGCAGCTTCCACCCTCTCAACAAGGTTTCTGAAGAGATGAAGGAGCTTTTTATCGGCATGGGTTATGAGATTGCTGAAGGACCTGAGGTTGAGTATGATTATTATAACTTTGAGGCACTTAACCTTCCTGAGGGACACCCTGCAAGAGATACTCAGGACACATTTTACATTACCGACAAGATTCTTCTCAGAACTCAGACGTCAAGCGTTCAGATTCACGTAATGGAGAATAAAAAGCCTCCTATCAGAATTATCAGCCCCGGCAAGGTTTACCGTGCAGATAATCTTGATGCAACCCATTCTCCTATATTCCACCAGCTTGAGGGTCTTGTAGTTGATAAAGGCGTTACTATGGGTGACCTTAAGGGAACTCTTGAAGTTTATGCAAAGAAAATGTTCGGCGAGAACACGAAGATAAGACTTCGTCCTCACCATTTTCCCTTTACGGAGCCCAGCGCTGAGGTTGATGTTTCCTGTTGGGGCTGCGGCGGTGTAGGCTGCAGAATTTGTAAGGGCGAGGGCTGGATTGAGGTTCTTGGTTGCGGTATGGTTCATCCTGACGTTTTGAGACGTTGCAATATTGATCCTGATGAATACAGCGGATTTGCTTTCGGTATTGGTATTGAAAGAACTGCAATGGCAAGGTACGGCGTAAGCGATCTGAGACAGTTCTTTGAAAACGACGTTCGTTTCCTTGAACAGTTTTAATGTGAAAGTTTAGAAGATACGAAAGGATGGAATACAAAAATGAAAGCACCCGTAAAATGGTTACTTGATTATACAGATCTTAAAATTACTACTGATGAACAGATTCACGAGCTTGCAAGCGAGATGACACTCAGCGGTTCAAAGGTTGAAAGTGTTGACAAGCTTGAAAGTGAAATTAAAAGAGTCGTTGTTTCAAAGTGCGTTGAGTGTAAGCGTCACGAGAATTCCGACCACATGTTTGTTTGTCAGATGGATACAGGAGCAGAAAACGGCGGTATCACACAGATCGTTACCGGCGCACAGAATATTCGTGTAGGCGCATACGTTCCTGTTGCTCTTGATAACTCCGTAATTGCCGGCGGTAAGGAAATTAAAAGCGGAAAGCTTCGCGGTGAGGTTTCCAACGGTATGATGTGCTCCTTTGAGGAGATCGGCCTTGATTATAAAAATTATGAGGGCGGCATTAATGACGGCATTATGGTTATTCAGGACCTTAAAATGTTTGCAGACTACACCGAGGAGCAGCTGGAGGCTCTGGTGGGACAGAACATTATGTCTGTTTTCGGCCTTGTATATGATGATACGGTAATTGATTTTGAAATCACTTCAAACCGTGTTGATTGTTTCAGCATTATCGGTCTTGCAAGAGAAGCTGCAATCACAATGAAGGGCAAATTTGCTCTCCCTGATGTTAACGTTAAGGAAGAGGGGGCAGGAAATGCTTCTGATTACGTAAGCGTTAACGTAGAGGCGAAGGACCTTTGTCCTGCGTACTTTGCAAGAGCCGTTACGGACGTTAAGATTGCACCTTCTCCTAAGTGGATGCGAGACAGACTTGAGGCTGCAGGCGTTCGTTCTATAAATAATATCGTTGATATTACAAACTACGTAATGCTTGAGTACGGACAGCCTATGCACGCTTTTGACAGAAGAACTATAAGAGGCGGCAAAATTACCGTGAGAAGAGCAGGCGAGGGCGAGGTTATCAGAACTCTTGACGGTCAGGATCGCGTAATGAACAAGGATATGCTGGTTATTGCCGACGATGAGGGCTCTATCGGTATTGCCGGCGTAATGGGCGGTGAGAACTCAGAGATCCGTGAAGACACTACGGAGCTTGTTTTCGAGGCGGCTGTATTTGACGGTGTTACGGTAAGACGCGGCGCTAAGAGCGTTGGTCTTCGTACAGAGGCTTCCTCCAGATTTGAGAAGGGCCTTGACGTGGTTACCTGTGCTCAGGCACTTGAAAGAGCGGCGTTCCTCGTTGAGCTTCTTGGTGCAGGAAAGGTTCAGAAGGGCATCGTTTCTGATGGTGTTGCTGAGGCAAAGGAGCGTGTTATCCGCTTTATTCCCGAGAACATCAATAAATTTATCGGTATTGATGCATCTGCTGAAACTATGGTTGATATCCTCAATCAGCTTGAGTGCAAGGTTGACCTTGAAGGACAGACGGTAATTCCTCCTTCATTCAGACCCGACCTTATCTGCGAGGCTGACATTGCAGAGGAAATTGCAAGATTCTACGGATACAATAACATTAAATCAAGTCTTCTTGCGGCTTGCGAGATGACTCTCGGTCAGAGGACGAAGCTCCAGAGAATACGTGACGTAATAAGACACAACGCATCTGCTATGGGATACCACGAGATGCTTACCTATTCTTTTGAGAGTCCCTCTGTATACGACAAACTGAGACTTCCGGAGGATGATGCTCTAAGAAATTCTGTTAAGATTACAAATCCTTTGGGAGAGGACTACAGCGTGATGAGAACGTCAATGCTTCCCACGCTTCTTAAGACTCTTTCTTACAACTACGCGCAGAGAACGGCTGTTGCAAAGCTTTTTGAGGTAGCCTTCGTATACATTAAGGACGAGGACGTTGAAAAGCTTCCTGAGCACAGAGAACAGCTTTGCATGGCTTGCTACGGTAATACAGACTTCTTCGCGCTCAAGGGCGAAATTGAAGTAATTCTTGATACTCTTAAGATCAAGGACGCTGAGTTTGAGCCTGTTTGTGACAATCCTTCAATGCATCCCGGAAGATGTGCAAAGCTCGTTGTGAAAGGAAAAGACGTTGGTTTCTTCGGACAGGTGCATCCTATCGTTGCAGAGAATTTTGAGTGCCCTGTTGAGTCCTACGTTGCAATTATTGACCTGAAGCCTTTGGTGGATAATTGCGTTGAGATTCCCAAGAGCAAGGAACTTCCTAAATTCCCTGCTGTAACGAGAGATCTGGCTGTTGTGGTTGACAAGGGTGTTCCTGCTGGTCACGTTGAAAAGATCATAAGACAAAGAGGCGGCAAGCTTCTTGAGTCCTGCGCATTGTTTGATTGCTATGAGGGCGCGCAACTGCCCGAGGGCAAGAAGAGCCTTGCATATTCACTTTTTTTCAGAACTCCCGACGGCACGCTTACTGACGAGGATGTAAGCAAGCCTATGAAGAAGATTCTGAACGGTCTTGAGACAATGCTTGGCGCAGAGCTTCGATAATATTAGTTTTTGTCAAGATATCGGAGGAGAGCTTCTTGAAAAGTATTTACGAATTCATAATTGAAAACACTGATTCCGAAGGTTTTTTGCCTTCGGAGCCTCTTAAACTTCCTGACCACGATGAGCTGGATATTGATATGCAGGAGAACTGGGTCCCCGGTGAGTTTGAGGCGGTTATGGTGAGACTTCCTTACAGGCTGAAGGAAATGGCTGTTGTTAATTATTTCATTGCCCGGACTGTACGGAAATGCATTAAGGAGCCTTCCCAGAAAAACAAGAGGAAGCTTTTTGCAAAACTGAAAAAATACGCCGTTGTAACTATTGCGGATTCTGTCCTGTCTCACATGTCAAGGATGAACATCGATAAGGCAAGGGCTGTTCGTCTTGCAACGGATATGATAACTCGTTCTAAAGACCGCTCCGTTGTGAAATTCGGCATAGTGCTTCTCGGCGCTTACGGAAAAGAGGAGCATTGCGGTTTGCTTCACAGCGTTGGCATTCACGAAGAATTCACTTTCTTTGCCTGCAAGGCCATTAAAAACCTTGACAAGCACGTGACTTATCAGGATCGTCTTGTGGCGCTTGCCGAAAGGACCTCCGGCTGGGGAAAGATTGCGGTGATTCTTGAGTTCTCAGACCACGCCCTTACGGATGAAACCAGAGAGTGGATATTAAAATACGGTTGCAAAAATTCTGTCGCACTGTATTTTTCAGCTTGCGAATGCGCTATAAAGGGCGATCTTGACGGATATTTACAAGGGATGGTTACCCCTGAATATGAGGGCGCGGAATATTATGCGGATGATGATATGACGGAGGGTATCTGCGATATAATCGAAGGCCTGCTCCAAGGCTCTTCCATTAAGGAGGCAGACGGCGTCAATGAGGTTCCGAACATTAAAAATATAGCGAAAAATATTAAAATTATCGCCGATAAGGGTGGTTTTTACGGCAATTCAATTCGAATTAATAATCTTATTCCCAGACTATATAAAAGCCTTGGAATGAAAGAGTGACGACAGAGGAGGCAGAATATGAGAAACAATAACAGTAAATTTTTTGGCAAGATATTTGTTTTGTTGACGTGCGTAATTCTTATGAGCGCTTTGGTAACAGCCTGCGGAGATAACAACGAAGGCACAAAAAGCGATGCTACCGAAAAAGCGGAAAATACGTCAATGGCTACGCAGAGCGTTTCTGAAAGCACTTTGGAGGCTGCCACAGCAGCGCCAACTGCTGAACCTACCGCTGAACCTACTGCAGAGCCCACACCGGAGCCTACTCCTGTTCCTACAGAGGAGCCCGTGAAGTATCCTGTTGAGGGGCCGTATATCGACGTGTCTAAAATCAAGAGAATTTACGTTTACCCAGGAGAATCTTCTGTGGCGGATTCATCTCTTGTTAGCTCCGTAAACGGCTGGAAATCCTCTGATGAGTCTGTGGCAACTGTTTCCTCAAGTGAAGGAAAACTCGTTGTCAAGGGCAATAAAACTGGTCTTAGCAAGCTTACCAATAACACTACCGGCGAGACAGTGCTTGCGTACGTAATCGAAAAAGCGACTCAGACTGACGAAAATAAGGTTATTGACGGCATTGAATATTTTCTTTACTATGAAAAAGGATCTCACACGTTGACGGTTTACGCCCTTGACAAGGACGGCTACTATACTATTCCCGTAAGAACTATAAATGCGGCTTGCGGAAGTGTTCCTTCAAAGACTCCTACCGGCGTACATTATTTAAGCGGAAGTGAATCGGGAAGACTTCGCTGGCTTAGTTTTGGCAAAACTATTCAGGCTCAGTACGGTATTTCCTACAAAAGCGGAGTATGGCTCCACAGCACCTGCTATAGTGAGTTCCGCGAAAATTCTGTACTTTCACACTATTACAACACAATAGGTGAAAATTCAACAGGCGGCTGCATCAGAATGCAGGTTGGAGAAATCAAGTGGATATGGGAGAATTGCCCCGGAGGCACTGCTCTTCAGATCGTTAACGGCAATCCCCGCGGCACTACCTCTGAAGCTCCTACGGATATTTCGGATTCTGCAATGTTTGACCCCACAGACCCTGCATATCTTGACTACCTTTACAGGGCAGGGTATTTGAAAAAATAAATAAAAACGCAACCTGATTAAAATTTTTTCGTCTTCGATTATAGAGACTGATATCCTTTGTGCGAATATCACTCGCAAGAGTGCTCAATTCGCTACCTTAATATCCACACATACTGACAGATATCCTTTATGCGAATATCACTCGCAAGAGTGCTCAATTCGCTACCTTAATAACCGCACATACTGACAGATATCCTTTGTGCGAATATCACTCGCAAGAGTGCTCAATTCGCTACCTTAATATTCACCATACTGACAGATATTCTTTGTGCGAATATCACTCGAAGAGTGTTTAATTCGCAACGAAGCATATCTGTCAGTATTCATTTCTCAATACACCGTACCGCGTATGTGCCAAGCTTTATGCCCTTATCGGGGTCAAAGGAGTTTACTGCCTTGATAAGGCCGATGGTGCCTATTGACATGAGATCGTCCTGCGGGTAGTTGAGACCTGTATATTTTTTTGCAATGTGGGCAACCAGTCTTAAATTGTGCTCTACAAGAGTATTTGCCGCTGCTTTGTCGCCTTGTTTTAATCTTGCAGCGTAAAAATTTTCTTCTTCTGCTGTAAGAGGCTTTTTCAGCGAAAGACTGTTGGTAAGGTAACCGCTTTTTAATTCGTCAGACATGTGGAATCTCCGCTTTTGGGGTAGTTGTTATTTTGATTATATGCCGTGTGGAGCAGGGAACGTGTCTGTCCGTTTGTAAAGAATTAAATTTTTTGTAATTTAATAAAAAATATACTTTACACGCAAAATAAAATCTGTTATAATACCAAAGGTTAACCGCTTCTTAGTCGTGAGGACACTCCGACCCGGGACTCAGATTGCGGCGATTATTTAAAAAGGAGATTTTTATTATGACAAAGGAAAGAAAGCAAGAAATTATTAAAGAGTTCGCTACACACGAGGGCGACACAGGATCACCTGAGGTACAGGTTGCTATTCTCACAGAGAGAATCAATCACCTTAACGAGCACCTTAAGACACATAAGAAGGACCACCACTCCAGAAGAGGTCTTCTCCTTCTCGTAGGTCAGAGAAGAGGTCTTCTCAACTATCTCACAAAGATTGACGTTGAGAGATACCGTGCGCTTGTTGAGAAATTGGGTCTCAGAAAGTAATTTTCATTTTGATCTGAAAGGTTACAGGCTCCGAGGGATATTACCGGCGGTCTGTGACCTTTTATTTATATTTTTAGAATAGGAGGAGTTTTCCCGGTGGTGGGCCGTTTGCTCTGAAGCATTTTGTGACAGGGCAGTTTTTGGGAGATTGCGGCAGATCGGGAGAACAAAAAAACAAATGTTTAAGACTTTTACTACACAGCTTGCAGGAAGAACTCTTACAATTGAAACAGGTAAGATGGCGCAATTGGCTAACGGTGCAGTTCTTGTAAGATACGGAGACACCGTTGTTATTTCTACAGTTACAGCTTCTAAGAAGCCCAGAGACGGAATTGACTTTTTCCCTCTCAGCGTAGATTATGAGGAGAAACTTTACTCCGTTGGTAAAATCCCCGGAGGATTCATTAAGAGAGAAGGAAAGCCCTCTGAGAAGGCTATTCTTACGTCCAGAGTTATTGACAGACCTATCAGACCTCTTTTCCCTAAGGATTTGAGAAATGACGTTGTTGTTATCAATACTGTTCTCTCTGTTGATCAGGACAACTCTCCTGAGATTGCTGCAATGATTGGTACTTCTGCTGCTATTTCGATTTCCGATATTCCTTTTAACGGACCTATCGGCGGCGTTGTTCTCGGTCTCGTTGACGGTGAGGTTGTTATCAACCCTAACCTTGAGCAGAGAAACAAGAGCGACATGTACGTTACACTTGCAGGTACTATGGACAAGATCACCATGGTTGAGGCAGGCGCTAACGAAGTTCCCGAGGACGTTATGCTTAAGGCTATCATCAAGGGACACGGCACTATTAAGAAAATCTGTGAGTTTATCAACTCTATCGTTGAAGAGGTTGGTAAGCCTAAGTTTGAATATGAGTCCTGCGCAGTTCCTGCAGACCTTTATGCAGACGTAAAGGCCATTGCTCATGACAGAATGAGAGAGGCTGTTCTTGCAGTTGATAAGACTGTTCGTGACGATGCTGTTGATGCTCTTACTGCTGATGTTCAGGAGGCTCTTGCTGAGAAATATCCTGAGATGACAAGCGTTATTAATGAAGCTCTTTACAAGCTCCAGAAGACTGTTGTAAGAAATTACATCCTTAAGGAGCACAAGAGAGTAGACGGAAGAGCTCTTGATGAAATCAGACCCCTCAGCGCAGAAGTTGCAGTTCTTCCCAGAACTCACGGTTCAGGTCTCTTTAAGAGAGGTCAGACACAGGTTCTCACAATTGCTACACTTGGTCCTATGTCTGAAATTCAGGTGCTTGACGGTATTGATACAGAGGACAAGAAGCGTTATATGCACCACTACAACTTCCCTTCATACAGCGTAGGTGAGGCAAAGACTTCCAGAGGTCCCGGACGTCGTGAAATCGGTCACGGAGCACTTGCTGAGAGAGCTTTGGAGCCTGTTATTCCTTCTGCTGATGAGTTCCCTTATGCAATCAGACTCGTATCTGAGGTTCTTATGTCTAACGGTTCTACTTCACAGGGCAGTGTCTGCGGTTCAACTCTTGCGCTTATGGACGCAGGTGTTCCGATCAAGGCCCCCGTTGCAGGTATTTCTGCAGGTCTTGTTACCAACGAAGAGGATGAGGACGACTTTATTACCTTTATGGATATTCAGGGTATTGAGGACTTCTTCGGCGATATGGACTTTAAGGTTGCAGGTACTGAGAAGGGTATTACAGCTATTCAGGTTGATATCAAGGTTCAGGGTCTCTCTTACGAAGTTATCCGTCAGGCTTTTGAGCTTACAAGAAAGGGCAGAATGCAGATCCTTAACGAAATCATTCTTCCTTGCATTGAGGCTCCCAGAAGCAGCGTTTCAAAGTATGCTCCTAAGATGTTCACAATGCAGATCAATCCTGACAAGATACGTGACGTTATCGGAAGCGGCGGAAAGACCATCAATAAGATCATTGATGAGACCGGCGTAAAGATTGATATTGATGAAACAGGAAAGATCTTCATCGCTTGTATTGAAGAAGAGAATGCTAAGCGCGCAATGAAGATTATCGACGGTATCACCGGAAATCTTGAGGTTGGTGAAGTATTTGAGGGCAAGGTTACACGTATAATGGCCTTCGGTGCTTTCGTTGAATTCCTCCCCGGACAGGAAGGACTCGTTCACATCTCTAAGCTTGCTAAGTTCAGAGTAGAGAAGGTTGAGGACGTTGTTCGCGAGGGTGACATCGTTAAGGTTAAGTTCATCGGATACGACAAGATGGGCAGACTTGACCTTTCCATTAAGGATGTTTAATAACTCGTTAATAATTAATTAACAAAATATTTTTGGGCCGCCTGCCTGAACTGTAGGCGGCTCTGTTTTCTTTAAATATAGTGTATTAAATTTGTACTTATTGTTGACTTAAATGCTAATTTTAGGTATAATTAAACAAAGTGGATTTTCCAGAAATAAATTGCGAATCTATGGAGGATGATTTTCTTATGAAGAAGCTTTTGGCGATCATTGCTGTTTTAGGCGCTGTATGTTGCCTTTTCGCAGGATGTTCCGAAGAAGAACCTGTTGTGGATGCTACTGCTACCCCCGGTGCTGTAAGCACTCCTGCGGCGACAGAGTTGCCTGATATTGACATTGCCCATGACGAGACTAAATTTGTTATGGACGGCGTTATCCTTAAGGCATATATCGGAGATGAAGAAAATGTAGAAATTCCTGACGGTACTATTATTATTGGTGATAATGCTTTCAGAAATTGTACTACTGTTAAGACTATCACTTTTAAAAATTCAGTGACCGAAATCGGTGACTATGCGTTCTACGGCTGTACTTCTCTCACAGAGATTGCATTGCCTGCTATGGTTACTACAGTAGGTGATTATGCGTTTGCTGAGTGTACTTCTTTGGTATCTTTTGAGTCAAAGACTAACACTTCTGACGTAGGTAAGGCTGCTTTTTATAATTGTTCTTCACTTGAAACTGCAGTTGTTTCTAAAAATATTTCAATTCTTGCAGAGAGTATGTTTGAAGGCTGTAAGTCTCTTAAGACAGTTTCCTTTGATAATCTTAAGGAAATTGAGAACAGAGCTTTCTACGGCTGTGAATCTTTGACAGGCATTTCTGCAAACGTTCTTGGTATCATTCGTGATGAAGTATTTTTCGGATGTACGTCTTTTACAGATGCCGACAAGCTCAGTGCAGTTACAGAGATCGGTTACGACGTATTTACAGGTACTAAGTGGCTTGCGGATGCGTCTGCTGCAGCTAATACTCCTGAGAAGCAGGCGGACAGTTTCGTTGTAATCGGTAAAGGCGTTCTCGTTTACTATTCCGGTGTCGTTGTTGAAGAGGAAAAGTCCGAAGAGAAGGCAGAGGATAAAGCTCCTGCTGAGGATTCTGCAGAAGAGTCTCTCGTTACGCTTACACTTCCCGGTTCTGTAAAAGTAATCGGCCCCGGTGCGCTTAGTGTTGTTGCAGATGAAATCGAGAAGATTGAATTGCCCTCTACAGTTATCGCATTGTGCAAGGGTGCTTTTGAGAACTTCACAAATCTTCAGTACATAGAGTTATCCAAGTCCATTGTTTCTATTCCTGATAATGCTTTTGCAGGCTGTGAGAAGCTTGTTACCGTGGTAATGCCCGGTGATGTTGAAGTGATTGGCGCTTCTGCTTTCGAGGGATGCGTAAGCCTTAACTCTATCGTTGATAAGGCTCCTAAGAAGCCTGAAGCAGAGAAGAAGGACGAGGATGCTACTGAAGCTCCTGCTACCGAAGCTCCTGAAAAGGAAGAGCCTGTAATAGAATACAACGTTCATAATTCTGAAATCGTTATTGACTTGTCAGGCGGTGTTACGACTATTGGGGACAATGCATTCTCCGGCTGTACTTCCATTAAAAACATTAAATCATCTACAGGAAAAGAGAGCGCTAATGATAAGCTCGAATCCATTGGAAATTATGCTTTTTACAATTGCTCCGGGCTTGTAATTGACGATGTGGCTGTTGCTTTTGGAAATGCCCTTAAATCAGTTGGAATGTCTGCTTTTGACGGTACTCCCTGGTACGAAGAGAGTGAAGAGGCATTTTTGATAATCGGTGACGGTGTTCTTGTAAAAGCTCCTGCAGATTATGACTTTGATCTTGATAAGGCGAATAAGACAGAGGCTGAACAGTCGATTAAGTATGTTGCTGTGACTCTTGACGAGAATGCTACAGAGGTTTCTGATAAGCTTTTCTATGATTGTGAAGCGCTTGTAAGTGTCGTAATTCCTGAAGGTGTTACCACGATTGGAGCTTATTCCTTCTATCATGCAGAGAACCTTAAGAATATTATTCTTCCTTCCACGGTTACTTCTATTGAGCCTAATGCATTTTATGGCTGCGTAAATCTTGAGTCTATCAATATCCCTGAAGGCGTTAAGGTGATTCCTGACTATGCTTTTTACGGCTGTGCAAAGCTTTCCGATATTGTTTTGCCTGAGGCTCTTGAAGCGATTGGCAAGTACGCTTTTTATAACTGCGTTGCATTGTCAGAGATTGTTGTGCCTGGCTCTGTAAAGGGAGTTGGCGCTTATGCTTTTGACGGTACTCCTTGGTTTGAACTCAACTATGATAAGTTTATGGTAGTTGGTGACGGTGTTCTTTTGAAGTATAACGGATTTGCTGATGAAGTGGTATTCGGTGCAGAAGATCCTGAAGTTAAGACTGTTGTAGGCGGTGCATTTGAAGGAGTTTTAAGACTTAAAAAGATTACACTTCCTGACAGCTGTAAAGAGATCGCAGAGTTTGCTTTCAGCGGTGCTACTGTTGTAGAAAGCGTTGAGTCCGTTGCTACAGTGATTGCAGAGAGAGCATTTAATAACTGCACAAATCTCAAGAGTGTTACTTATGCAAGCGGTGCAGAAATTGCAAAAGATGCTTTTGTTGGCTGTCCTGCATACGTTGGATAATTATTTGTTCAGAATAAAAATTGAAACCCGCCTTTACGGCGGGTTTTGTTTTTGCCTTTTATAACGTTTCAAAAGAATATCCCAATGATATTGCGTATGTAATAAATTCTACTAAAACGTTTGTATTACCGGGGTTGGTTAAATGGAGCTGGTAAATTGCACCGTTTGAAATGTTGCTTTTTAATAGGTTCAATATGTAGTCGTTTGAATAGCCTTGGGTTTTAGGATAATCCTTATAAGCCACAGACCAGAAAGCAGAAGTTATTCCCAGTTGTCTTGCAATTTCCAGATCCCTTTCGGAGTAAAAGCCTGAGGGAGGTCTGTAAAACTTTTTGTTTAAGGTTATACCTGTTTTGTTTTTCAGCACAGTATAGAAATCATTGATATTAGACACGGCAGTGTCTGTTGAACCATTTGCTGCCATAATATGATGGTTTCCGTGGTTTGCAATAAGATGTCCCTCGTTATGAATTTGCTTAACTAAAGAGGGATTGTTGTTTACATAGTCACCAAGGCAGAAAAATGTCGCTTTGGCATTGTATTTGCTCAAAATTTCAAGAGTTTCTTTTGTGTATCCATGTTCATCTCCCATATTGAAGGTGAGATAAATTGTTTTCTTATTTTTGTCGCCCTTAACGATTCCATCGTATTTACTGATGCAAGATGAATGTTCAGGATAAAGAGTTTTGTGAACACCATTGTCAACTACGTAATAATATTTTCCGGCTCTGCTTTTTGAATTTATTTTATCGTAGTCAAGCCCTGACTTGTCCTGAGAAGCAACAGGCTTTTTTGTAGGTGCAGGCGTATTAGTCGGTTGCGGTGTCGGAGCTTTGGTGGGAGCCGGCGTAGGTTTCGGTGTAAGTGATGGCGCAGGCGTAGCGGTAGGGGCAACCGTGGGAACTTTTGTGGGCGTAGCCGTTGGGGTTGGCGAAGGTGTTGCCGTCGGAGCCTCTGTTATTGTAAAAGTAGGCGATAGTATTTCTGTAGGAGAGATCGTATTAACGTCAATTAAAGTGGTCTGCAGGCTTGTTTCAGGTGCTTCAGAACCGCCGGCGATAAGTGTCATACCGCATAAAATAATAAAAAAGGACATAAGAGACGAAGCCCTTGAAATGGCCGCGTCCCTTATGTCTTTTTTTAATAATCGCTTTAACATCTTAATCAATTAATCCTGGTCGAAAAATGCATTGTAAAGTGCCAGAACTGATGCATCTGCATCTTCTGAGTCAATACCGAACATAATACTTACCTCGGAAGAACCTTGGTTAATCATATTAACGTTGATATTTGCATTGGCAAGAGCCTGAGTTGCTTTTGCCAGCGTACCTACTGAACGGTTCATTCCGCTTCCTACTACCATAACGATAGCCTGGTCGAATTCAAGCTGAACGTCGTCAACAGAAAGCTGAGAGTAAATGGTTTTGATAATTCTGTCGAACTTATCATCGTCATAAGCCTTCTCTGAGATAATAATTGAAATAGAGTCAATTCCGGAAGGAGTGTGCTCGTAGGAAATGCCTTCTTCCTCAATAATCTGGAGAAGACGTCTTCCAAAGCCAATCTCTCTGTTCATCATATACTTCTGAACGTGAAGTGTAATAAAGCCCTTTGCAGCAGCAATTCCGACTACAGGATACTTCTGGTGCTCCTCAGTAAGCGCAAGAGAGGGGAGAATCAATGTTCCCGGTGCAGAAGGGTTATTTGTGTTTTTGATATTAACGGTAATTCCCTTGTGGTACACAGGCGCCAATGCTTCCTCGTGGAGAACGCTGAAACCTGCGTAAGAAAGCTCTCTCATTTCCTCATAAGAGAACATAGGAATAGGCATAGGATTCTTTACGATTTTCGGGTTAGCAGCATATACGGAGTCAACGTCTGTGAAGTTTTCGTAAATATCTGCGTTAACGGCTGCCGCAAGGATTGCGCCTGTTACGTCGGAACCGCCCCTTGAGAAGGTAACAACTTCGCCTGTTTCGGAATATCCAAAGAAGCCTGGGAAAATCATTACTTTTCTGTTTTTAGCAAGACGGGCAAGCTTATTGTAGGATTTAGAAAGAACCTGAGCATTGCCGAATTCATCGCTTAAAATAAGACCTGCTGTGCGAGGATTTACGTATTCTGCATCAACACCGATGGAGATAAGATATGCAGCAACAAGCTTTGCGGAATTGTCTTCGCCGGCAGCCTTTAAAAGGTCAACGAATTTTCCGGGGTTGTTTTTAGAGGAGGTTACACGGCTTGTAATATCCTCACGGATCTCGTCGATTATTTCATTTCCGAGGCCAAGGTCCTTTGCAATGCTTTCGTATCTTCCGACCACTGCATTGAGCTCTTCTGTGTAGTCTTTTTCTGCAAGAGCAGCATCGGCAAGAGCGATAAGCATATCGGTTACCTTTGTGTCCTTTGAGAAACGCTTTCCGGGCGCAGACACAACCACAAGACGTCTGTTAGGGTCTGCAAGAATAATGTCACAAACTTTTTTTATCTGATTGGCATCTGCAAGGGAGCTGCCGCCAAATTTAATTACCTTCATGTTTTGCTACCTTCTTTTCTGAATGTTTTAATAATCTGAATAATAAATTATTCTGCAATTTTAATTGAGTTACAGAATTTAACTGCGAAAGTGTCCTCGCAGGAGCTTGCAGCGGCAGAAAGCTCGCTTTCCGTCATGTAGCCTGTAGCTATTACAAGATATTTTTTCTCGTAGTTAACGGTTACTGTTTCTGCGTTAAAAATCTTCATTGCAGCGCCTTGAAGTGCTGTTCCATGGTCATCATTGAACGTAAAACGAACCATGTATCTTGACTTCTCGCTGGAAAGGTCGCCCATAACAGCGTCTTTCTTTGTAAAGCCGGGGAGTGTAGCTTCCTTGTCAGAGCCGCAAAGGATCTCGATAATGTCACCCATAACTGCACTGGCTGTAGCAAGCTTTCCTGCGCCCTTTCCGTAGAAAAGGGTGTCGCCGGTGTAAGAGCCCTTTGTAAGAACTGCGTTGAATACTGATTCAACACTTGCCAGCATATTTGACTTAGGAAGAGCCATAGGCTCAACGCTTGCAAAAACCTTTCCGTCCTTAATAAAACTGTGGGCGATGAGCTTGATTACAAGGTCGTTGTCCTGAGCAAAATCAATGTCTTCGATAGATACGTTGCGGATACCTGTGCAGGATACGTTATTGTAATCTACAAATTCATTGTATGCAATAGAGGAGAGAATAGCGATTTTTCTCGCTGCATCGTGTCCGTCTACGTCTGCAGATGGATTTGCCTCAGCGTAGCCCTTTTCCTGGGCTCTCTTAAGAGCAGCGTCAAAGGACATACCGTCGTTTTTCATCTTGGTGAGAATATAGTTTGTGGTACC
>JAGAKK010000006.1 GCA_017625675.1 Clostridia bacterium
CCTCTTCAGATAAATACAATTCTACCACATACATTTTATATTCAAAAGTATATTTTTGGTTTTCTTTTGAACACACAAGTCCTTCATCGCCAAAAGCTTTATAGTTTGCAATCCAGTTTTGAATATCACTTTTAGTTGGGATATTATATTTCTTCATTAAGTCGCCTTGACTGACTTCTCCGTTTAAATATGACGCAACTACTTTTTTCTTGAATTCATAACTATATTTTGCCATGAACAGCTGACCTCCAAATTGTTAGTATTTTTTGGTCCAACTTTTTGGGGTCACCACACAGGTCGCTGACTCATTTGCGGAACCAAACCGCTACCCGTTCCGCAAAAAAGCTTACAGCTAAGGCCTTTTGGCCTCTGAGTCAGTGACCTGCCCCCTGACTCAAAAAATAAATTTCTTTACATAATTATTTCTTTTTTGTATAATTAATGTGTTACGGCAATTTTAGGAGGTAAAATATGATTTCAGAATATTTACTGTCATCTAAACATGAAGAGCTATCTACCACAGCAGACCTTCGTTTTTTCGGAACTACCACCGTCAATGTACAAAAAGCAGCAAACGACACAGAAAATCAATTCAATCGTTACTGCCTTACATACACTGCCGGCATGCCTGTTCGCGCAAAAATTTACTACACAGCGCCTGACGGGAATGAAAATTGTGAAGAGTTCTACCTTGAACCTGCGCTGAAAGAAACTGTTTTCAGAAGCTTTACTGATGAATATCTTGCAGGAAAATTGGCGAAGGACGTTTCAAGAATAGAATTTTTTAACACCAAGGCCACCCCTTGCCGTGTTGTCGTATCCTCCTTTACTACTGAAATTGCCGACGTTCTCTCTGAAGATACCGTATACATTGAAAACGACTATCTGAAGGTAGGCGCTCGTCTCTCCTACGGCGGCGGACTCAGCTACATAAAGTTCAAAGGAGAAAATCCTGAAGGCATTGAGAACCTCCTTAACCATTGCGACACAGGCCGCCTTGTTCAGCAGGCATACTTCGGAACTACAGAGGAACCCTACTACTGCGCTACCTACGAGGGAAGCAAGAGATCATATAACCCTATCCAGGGCGGCGACCAGTACAATAACCCCAGTAAAATTATTGATTTCCGCATAGAAAATAAATCCCTTTACGTGAAGTGCAGACCCCTTGACTGGGCTCACAACAAGCGTCACACTATGTCATATATGGAGAACACCTACAGCCTCGGCGGCAATCTTCTCCGCGTTGACAATCGCTTTATAGACTTTAGTCCCTATGAGCATACTCTGCTGGCCCATCAGGAGTTACCGGCATTCTACACAATCAGCGGTCTTAAAAAATTCGTTTATTACAACGGCGATGCTTCCTGGACAGGAGATACCTTGACCCACAAGAGAGACCTTCCTTTCTGGGGCGGAAATCAGGACGCATATTTCTACATAAAGCCTAACAACAAGGAAACCTGGTGCGCCTTCACTGACGATAATGAAGAAAACGGAGATTTCGGCGTCGGCCTTTTCGTTCCTGAGGCCAGTATTTTGCTTGCAGGCCGTTTCCAGTATGATGGTTCTCTGGACCCCATGAGCCGCTCAACAAACTACGTGGCGCCCCTTCGCTCAATGAAGTTAAAGTCATTTAAGCCCATTGAGTACAGTTATCTCATTACCGCCGGAAAGCTTGAGGACATAAGACGTACGTTTACCGAAAATGCCACACTTATCGACAATTCAAAACTTTTGGATTATTGATGTTAGTGCCTTGACTTAAACTGTAATTGGTAGTAAAATATAAGTTGTCAGATACCCGTTGATATAGGTTTATCCTGAAAGGAGTTTATACTAGATGAAAGTATTGGTTTTGTATACTACAGTTGACGGAAATACAGAAGCCGTTGCTGAAAGAATCAGCGAGAAGGTTGGCGCAGACGTTTCTAAGATCGTGCGTGTAAATAAAATCAGAGGTTATGGACTTATCAATAAGCTTCGTGCGCGCTTTGAGGTTATGTTTAACAGACGCCCCGGCATTTTCCCTTTCAAATGGGACCCTCGTGATTACGACTTGATTTTTATCGGAACTCCCGTATGGTACGATTCATATAACCCCGTATTTAACACACTTTTCGAGGTTATTAAGATTTACGACAGAAAGATTGCTCTTTTCTCCACCGGTGAGACAGAGGATCAGAAAGCTCTTGATAAGTTCTCTAAGAAGCTTCAGGACTCCGTTATTCTGGGCAGATACCACTGTGTAGAGCCTATCTGGGAGGATGAGGACCTTGAGACAGAGAGAATTCTTACTGAGGCAGCTGACTGGGCTCAGGGCATTGCTGATCAGGCTGAGAAGATGATCGAGCAGGAAGAGTTCGAGCGCAGAAAGACTATCTACAAGTTCTGATTTATTATACTGATTATTCCGGTGACCGGGCCGCGGGTGGAAAACGCCCGGACCGGTCACCGTTTTGTTTTATTTTCGGAGTGAGATTTTATGGACAATAATGATAATGTTTTCGGCGAAATCAACAAAAAAAACATCAATGAAATACGTCTTAAACCCTACAAAAAAGACTTTCCCTATTCATACTCCTGCGGAGTTTTCCCCTCCTGCGAGCTTACCGAGCAGAAGCCGGAGGCCCTTTTGAAATTGATATTGACGGAGAAATCGCTGGAAAACGGTGGTGTCAAGAAAATGATTGCCGCTGCAGAAAAAATGGGTGTTTCAGTCAGTGTTGATGACAAAACAGCCTCACGCATATATCCCAAGGAAAACGTTTATGCAATAGGTGTTTTCAAAAAGTACGAGTCGACCCTTGACCCCGGAAAGAACCATCTCGTTTTGGTAAACCCTTCCGATATGGGAAACCTTGGAACGATCATCCGCACAATGATTGCCTTTGAAATTAATGACCTTGCAATTATCACCCCCGGGGCAGATATATTCGACCCTAAGGTAATAAGAGCTTCCATGGGAGCGTTTTTCAGATTGAGATGCGCACACTTCAGTTCATTTGAAGAATATATGAAGACCGTTACCGCAGAAAACAGAAGCTTCTACCCGTTTATGTTAGGGGGCAAGCCTATGGAACAGGTGCCTCCTTGCCCTACGAAGAATTTTTCATTGATTTTCGGCAACGAAGCCCGTGGACTTCCCGAAAGCTTTGAAAACGTTGGCACACCGGTACGAATTGACCACGCAGACACCGTGGATTCTTTGAATCTTACCATTGCCGCAGCAATCGGAATATACAATTTTGTGAAAGGAAACAAAAATGATTGATACAAATAATCTCAAAGGAACATGCGTAGGAGCAGCAGCGCCTTGCGTGAAGCTTGCAAGAGCGCTATTTACGAATAAAAAAATCCCCCCGGACACATACGAAGGGGACACTTCAAACTTTTTCATTTGCGAGGGCTTGTGGGCTGCACATAAACTGATTGCAGGAAAAATTCGTATTCCTATGTTTTTCTATTGCCCCGATTACATAAAAAAAGACGAGGAGCTTGCCGCAGTAAAGGCGCTGATTGACGCCGCTGAGGAGTCTTTTATTATCTCCGACAAGGTTTGCTCCAAAATCAGTGACCGGGACGGCGCCGACGGATTTTTTATTGTGGCGGAGCTTCCTTCATATTCCCTTGACGACATTAAATTAGAGGACAATATGACCGCTATCGTCCTTGACGGACAAGAACAGCCCGGAAATATCGGAGCGATTTTAAGATCCCTTGACGGAGCGGGAGGCCAATTTGCCATTTGCACCAACCGACGTGTAAAAATGACCCACAGCAGACTCATAAGGTCAAGCTTAGGCGCGGCCTTTACGTTACCGGTGCCCGTAGCACCCATTGACGATGTTATCAAATGGCTCACCGACAATAATTTCAAAATAATCGTTACCGACCTTACAGCTACCAAGGATTATTACGAGGCGGACTACTCCGGAAGGGTGGCAATCGTTGCCGGCAATGAATTTTTGGGAATCTCCCCCGTGTGGAGAACACTTCCCAATGCAGATCCCGTTATTATTCCGATGCTCGGCTCCTGCGAGTCCCTGAACGTGGGTTTTGCCTCCACCTTAGTCGCCTACGAGTCCTCTTTGAGGCAAAAGGGCCTGCTTAAAAGATAATTGTTTAATACTTTCATAAAAAAACAAAGGCACAGCGCATATCACAAAGCACTGTGCCGTATTTTTATTCTTCGTCTTTTTTATTGATTCTCACTTTCGCCTTCCTTGCCTTGCCGTCCTTTTTAACCGGCACGTGTTTCTCCGCAAGAAGTCTTTCCTTTTCCATCACACTTTCCGCAGCCACCTCGTCCTGGGGCGTTCCGCCAAAAAGGTCTTCATCAAGGTCTAATTCAAGCCTTGGCCATATATCCGCAGACACGCTTTCAGCCTTTTTCTTCTCCTCTGCGCGTTCTCTCAATTTCCTTCTTCTGATGGCCTCAACGTAGGTATCATAGAAGAACACCTTGACAAGGGCCGCCATTACGTCGCCCAGAATCATACCGGGAACGCCGAAAAGCTTGCCGCCGATGCAAAGACCTATCAATATTGACAAGGGGCTGATACCCATCTGATCTCCGATAATGCGAGGACTAATTATCCAGTTGTCAAGTAACTGTATAACGATAATTGCCGCCGCAGCCGCAACGCCGCTCCAGAAGTCCTGCACCAGACATATTAAAATTACCGGCGCCGCGCCTACCCAAGGTCCAATGTAGGGAATAGTATTGAACACGCCTATAACCACCGCAAAAAGCATTGCATAAGGCAATCTCAACAAGGAGAATATGATAAATGCAATAACGCTGATAATGCAGGCCTGCAGAATCTTTCCGGTAAAGTATCTCTTGAATATCTCATTGACCTTTTTCACCGCCCACTTGGCACGTCTTGCCTTCTTGGGTGTAAACATTGTATCAACGATTTTGTTCCCGGCCCTCAGTATATCGCTCTTCTCAATAAGCATATAAACTGAAACCATAATACCCATAACGATATTAAAGATAACTGCCACCGTCTTAATAACAAAGCCCGGAATCTTGTCAAACTCAATTTTACTTACAACAGTTCCAAAGAAATCGGTAATCGCCTTTTCCACAGCATTGATCACGCTTTCGGGAAGATTTATAAGTGTTCCGTCCTGAAATTTTCCGTACAAATTCTGCGACTTGTCAATGAGATTAGGAATCTCCTTGGCAAGGGTCTTTACACTGTCAATCAACGAAGGCAACAATGTGAGGATAAAGAATGCCAGAACTCCTGCAAAGGTCAGGTATGCAATTCCGATGCAAAGATTTCTTTTCGCCTTTGTCTTGCATTGCCACTTTTTCAGTACCTTCTCGCTCCAGAAATGAATATACGCGTCAAGTATGTAGGCGATAATGAAGCCCACCAGCACGTAACTCAGCACGGACACGACGGTTCCGCCTATAGAGGAAAACAGGGACCAGAACCCGTTAAAATCAAATATGAACTTGACTGCGAGAAGAATTCCCACCGCCAGAAAGAAAATTTTTAAAAAAGGAAATTTTTTGAAGTCCTTGTCCTTCATTTCAGCTCCGCCTTTCGCTTTTCTGCATTTTCTGTTGTACAAGACCTCCTACACCTCCGGACAATAATTCTTCTCGGAAAATTGTATTCAGCCATTTGCCTCAGTATATCAAAAAATTTATCAGGTATCAACTATTTAATATTTTTCCGCCGCCCAGCACCTCGTTACCTCTGTAAAACACGGCAAACTGCCCCGGCGTAACAGCCCTTACAGGCTTTTCAAAAATTATTCTTGCGCGTCTTGTTTCAGGCTCGTATTCTATCTCTGCCTTAAGACCCTTCTGATTAAATCTGGTTTTGACCTCTACCTGCATCGCATTATCGTCTTCCGGACAGTCCCCGGAAACAAGGGAAACGTCCTCCACCCTCAACTCTTTTTTAAAGAGCAATGAGTCATCACCCATTACAACCTCTGCGGTTCCGGCTCTCTTTTCAATTACGTAAAGAGGCTTCCCTGCGCCCAAGGAAACACCCACGCCCTTTCGCTGGCCAATGGTATACCTCTCAATGCCGCTGTGCTGCGCAAGAACGTTGCCGTCAACGTCCACAAAGTTGCCCTTCCGGCGTTGAGTTCCCCTCTCTTCACATATCTTGTCAATAATATCCGTGTAAAGACAATCTTTCACAAAACAAATATCCTGACTGTCTTTCTGCCCTGCATTTTCAAGCCCCATCTCTGCGGCAATACGGCGCACCTGCTCCTTGTCCCCGTCCTCCAAGGGGAAAATAACCTTCGACAAGATCCTCTGGGTCATTCCGTACAAAAAATACGATTGGTCCTTTTCAACGTTTTCGGATTGCAGTAGCCTGTAAATCCCTTTTTCGTCACGGATTATCTTTGCATAGTGCCCTGTGGCAATGGCATCAAAGCCCAGCTCCTCAGCCTTTTCGAGAAACAGCCCGAACTTAAACAACTGATTACACATTATGCAAGGGTTAGGCGTCCTGCCGTTAATGTATTCATCGGCAAAGTATTCAATTACTCCCTTTTTAAAGGCCTCCTCCGCAGGAAAAACATACAATTCTATGCCCAGCTGCTTCGCAACGCGCCTTGTTTTCTCTATACGGAGCTCTTCAGCCTCTCCGTCCAAGAGCTTCATCGTAGCGCCGGCCACCTGATAGCCCTTGTCCTGCAACAATCTGACCGCCACGCTGCTGTCAACACCGCCGCTCATGGCCACCAGCACCTTTTTTTGTACCATTTCCGCCCCTCCGTCACTTATCCTTTGCTATAACGATACCCCTCCTGCATAAACGCTGCAAAAGGGGTTTTAAAAATTCAACTCGTTTTCTTATTATGCCTCTGTCGTTCCTTCATCAGCGGCAACAGCCTCAGCAGAAGCTTCCTCCGCTACATTGTCATCGGAAACAACTTCCTCAGCCACTGCCTCTCCCTCAGGAAGCTCATCAACCTCTTCCTCGCGGAAGGTCTTTGAACAGCCTACGATAGGATTCTCTTCTGACGTTCTCATAAGCGTTACTCCCCGTGTAGCACGTCCAATAGTATTAATATCTGCCGCATGGAGCCTTATAATAGTTCCGCTCTGGGTAATAAGCATTACGTCATTGTCGTCTGTAACGAACATCATGCCAGCGACCCTGCCGGTCTTCTCACTGATCTTATACGTAATAAGACCCTTACCGCCTCTGGACTGGGTTCTGTACTCGTCAATGGAAGTTCTCTTTCCAAAGCCCCTCTCGGTAATGATAAGCATGGAGTCACCGGGCTTGCACACGTCAACGCCTACCACAAAGTCATCCTCGCCAAGAGAAATACCCCTTACACCGATAGAACCTCTTCCCACAGCACGGGCGTCTTCATTCTCAAATCTGATGGCCATACCATTATGTGTAACGATAACAATGTCCTCGTCGTCGTTTGTAAGACAAGCATTGACAATTTCATCGCCTTCACGAAGTTCAATAGCGATCAGACCGCTCTTTCTGATATTTCTGTACTCGTAAAGAGCCGTTTTCTTAATCGTACCGTTTTTCGTTCCCATAAGGAGGTACTGGCTGTCCTCAAATCCCTTAATCGGAATAATAGCCGCCACCCTTTCCTCTCTTTCAAGGGGCAAAAGATTTACGATAGGAGTGCCCTTGGCAGTTCTCGCTGCATCCGGAAGCTCATAACCCTTCAAAGAATAAATCTTTCCCGCATTGGTAACAAACAACAGCAGATTGTGAGAGGATGTAAGAAGCAAATGTTTCACGTAGTCCTCCTCTTTCGTGGTAAGACCCATAATGCCCTTGCCGCCTCTGCGCTGAGCTCTGTACGTGTCTGCCGCCGTTCTCTTTACGTAACCGAAGTTTGTAAGAGTAACTGCAATCTCCTGCTCATTGATAAGGTCATCAATGTCGATTTCTCCCTCATCTGCAAGAAGTCTTGTACGGCGCTCATCACCGTATTTTTCCTTAATAGCAAGAATCTCGTCCTTGATAACTCCGAAGAGCTTGGTTTCGTCTGCAAGCAGGCTTGTAAAGTATGCAATCTCCGCCAATCTCTGCTCGTATTCTTCCTGAATCTTATCTCTCTCCAGACCTACCAGACGACCGAGTCTCAAATCTACGATGTACTGTGCCTGTCTCTCCGTAAATTCAAAACGTGCCATCAGGCGCTCTTTTGCCTCAGCCTCTGTTCTGGATGATCTGATAATCTCGATAACCTCATTGATATTATCAATGGCAATAAGAGTTCCTTCCAGAATGTGAGCTCTCTCAGAGGACTTGTTCAGGTCAAACTTTGTTCTTCTGGTGACAACGTCCTTCTGGTGAGCAATATAATATGTAATAGCCTCTTTCAGGTTAATAAGCTTAGGCTCGTACTTGCCGTTCTCTCCGGGCACTACCGCCAGCATATTTACGTTGAACGCCTCCTGCATGGAAGTATTCTTATAGAGCTGGTTAAGAACAACGTTTGCATTTGCATCACGCTTAAGCTCAATAACTATTCTGATGCCATTCTTGCTGTACTCGTCACGCAGGTCGCTTATTCCCTCTATACGCTTTTCCTTGTGGAGCTCTCCTATCTTCTCTACAAGCTTCGCATTGTTTACCTTGTAAGGAATCTCGGAAACGATAATTCTCTGTCTGCCGTTAGGCATCTCCTCTATAGATGCTTCAGCTCTTACAACGATTCTGCCGCGACCGGTCCTGTACGCCTCTCTTATTCCCTGCTTTCCGATAATGTTCGCCGCTGTAGGGAAGTCAGGACCCTTAATATATTGCATAAGCTCGTCAATAGTAATGTCAGGGTTGTCAATGGTGGCAACAACGCCGTCAATAACCTCGCCCAGATTATGAGGGGGTATCTCAGTCGCCATACCAACCGCAATACCGGATGAACCGTTTACGAGAAGGTTCGGGAATCTGGAGGGCAATACCACAGGCTCCATCTCATGCTCGTCAAAGTTAGGTCTGAAATCAACGGTCTCCTTCTTAATATCTGCAAGAAGCTCCATGGAGATCTTAGACATTCTGGCCTCTGTGTAACGCATCGCCGCTGCAGGGTCATTATCGCGGGAACCGAAGTTTCCGTTTCCGTCCACCAGAGTATGTCGCATAGAAAAATCCTGAGCAAGACGAACCAAGCTGTCATAAATAGCGGCATCTCCGTGGGGGTGATATTTACCCATTACGTAACCTACCGTGGTAGCGCACTTTCTGTATGCGTGGTCAGGCGTGAATCCTTGCTCAAACAATGAATACACAATTCTTCTGTGTACAGGCTTCAGTCCGTCTCGTACATCCGGCAACGCACGGTCTACGATAACGCTCATGGCATACTCGATAAACGCTCTCTTCATTTCATACTCTACGTCAATAGGTACGATTTTTCCGGCGAGATCCTCCATCACGCTTTCCATTGAGTTTTCTGTTGAATTTCCGGTCAAGATTTCATCCATTTTTACGATATCTCCCCTGTAAATTTTTACGCTTCAACGCCGGGTAAAAGCACTGTCCCGACAACCGCATAATACCACTTAAATTATACCACAACCCCTCAGAAAAGTCCATTGTTTTTAGGCATTTTTTACTGCATTTACAGGGTTTTTTCCAGCCTCTTTTTCAGACCGTTTTCAACCTTTGGAATCCTTATAATAAACTCCAGACAATCATCTTTGTCAAACTGGCCGGCCTTAGTAATTACCCCCGCCCTCCTGAGCCCGTCCACGTCTTTTTTCAGGTCATTAATGAAGGCCCTGATCTCACACATCATAATCTGATAAGAATCCCCGCTTATTTCAGCCTCCACCGCCATCAGCTGCTCCTCTCTGGTTGCCGAAAGATTTTTCTCTAAGATTTTCCGTATAAAAAGTTCAGTTTTTGAAACATTCAGCTTTTTATTACATATCGTTTTAAGCGTCCTGAGCTGGAGCTGTTCGTCGTGAATCTTCAAAAGGCATCTGGAATGTCTTTCAGAGAGATTGTTTTCAATGATTATTCTTTTCACTCTGGGCGGAAGCTTCAAAAGTCGGATTTTGTTGGCAATGGTCGATTGACTTTTCCCAAGCTTGCATGCCAGTTCCTCCTGCGTAATGCCGTATTCCATCATCAGGCAATAATAAGTCTCCGCCACTTCCATAAAGTGTTTTTCCTCTGTCAGGCCGGCAAGTATTTTCGCAACCGCAACTTCATCATTATTGTGATTAACTATCACCGCCGGAATATAGCAAAGCCCTGCCATAATTGACGATTTAAGCCTTTTCACCCCTGAAATCAGCTCATACACGGGAGGCTCCTCATCGTCCTTTTTCTTTACCTTAATAGGAGAAAGAACCCCATAGCATTTTATTGACAATGCCATCTCCGCCAATTCTTCTTCACCGTAGTTTTTGTCATTGTTCACGGTGATCGCATCAATAGGTATCAGCACACTGCGAAAATAGTCAGCGCTTTTTAACCTGCGGCCGTCAAATTCAATTATTTTAGTCGATAAATACCTTTTCTTCATATTTTTTCTCCTTAGTAAAATTAATAAAATAATTTTACAGGAATATTAATAAATAATCACCCTTTTGCGCCTTTTTGCAACCGACTGCTCCAACCATTTCCCGACAATTGCCCTGGTGAGCCGGAGCGTCTGACGCTCCGGCTCACCAAAAATGAGTCAGGGGGCAGGTCCCTGACTCATTTGATGTAAAGCAACACGGCGGCGGGTAAAACTACCCGCCGCCGTGTTGGACTTATTTATCTTATTTAATATAAATTATTGACGTATCAGCCTTTACAAAGGTTGCTTTGAGGCAGTGCCTGCCTTGCGGGGATACCTTGCCGCGGTCTTGCCTGTCTTTTTTATGCAGTATATTTTTCTTGCCGCAACTTCCTCGCCCTCCAGACCGTTCTGAGTAAGGGACAAGGAAACCGTCTTGACCTCTTTACCCGAAAGCTCTGACAAGGCATGCTTGTAATCAGGCTCTTCGCTGCCGCCCTTCATTGCCAGAAACGTTCCGTTTAGCTTTACCAAAGGCAGACAATACTCCAAAAGCACCGGCATTGCCGCCACAGCCCTTGCCGTTACAAGGTCGTAACTCTCCCTGTGATTTTTATCTCTGCCTGCGTCCTCTGCTCTTGAATGCACCGTGCGGATGCCCTCAAGACCCAACTCCCCTATAACCACGTTCAGAAAGCCCAGCCTCTTTGCAAGGGAATCAATAAGACAAACCTCCAGCTCAGGGCATACAATCTTAAGAGGAATTCCGGGAAAACCCGCTCCCGTTCCCACGTCTGCCAGCTTCTTTCCTCCAAACTCCTTGATAAAAGGCACAAGACTCAGCGAGTCCACAAAGTGCTTCACGATAATGCCCTCATCATCGGTAATTGCAGTGAGGTTCATCTTCTCGTTCCACTCTTTCAGAAGCTCTCTGTAGCGGTCAAGCTTTTCAGCCTGCTCCGGAGTAACGTTAACGCCGTACTTTTCAGCGCCGCTTTTTAACAACTTGTACAAATCTTCTCTCATAATTCAGTCCTGCCTTGTTTTCAGATATACCACAAGGGCCGTCACGTCCGCAGGGGAAACACCGCTTATCCTGCCGGCCTGTCCCACTGATGCAGGGCGAAGCTTTGAAAGCTTTTCTCTCGCCTCAAGGCTTATAGTAGGAATTGCCTTGAAATCTACGTCGTCAGGTATTAGCATCTTCTCCATCTTTTTGAACTGCTCCACCTGCTGCTCCTGCCTTTTTATGTAACCCTCGTACTTTACCAATATTTCAACCTCTTCACGGGCTGTTTTGTTAAGTGTAACGTCCTTTCGTCCCTTGTCAATGGCCTCCAGAGCCTCGTAGGTAATCTCCGGACGTCTCAGAAGCTCCTTCAAAGACACACCGTTTTTAATAGGCGTGCTGTTTTGCTCTTTGAGAAAGTCGTTAACCGCCCGGGAAGGGGGCATTATCGTAGCGGAAAGCCTGTCAATCTCGGACTGTACCGCCTCCTGCTTTTTAAGGAATCGCTGATAACGCTCCTCACTGACAAGGCCTGCCTCGTAGCCCTTGGGCATAAGTCTTGTGTCTGCATTATCGTGGCGCAGAAGAAGTCTGTACTCTGCCCTTGACGTCATCATTCTGTAGGGCTCCTTGGTTCCTCTTGTCACAAGATCGTCAATGAGAACGCCGATATATCCTTCGCTCCTGTCGATGATCAACGGTTTTCTTCCCGACAATTTCATTGCGGCGTTAATGCCTGCCACAATGCCCTGACCTGCCGCCTCCTCATAACCCGACGAGCCGTTAATCTGACCTGCAAAGAACAGTCCGTCCACAAGGCGGCTCTCCAAAGACAAATGCAATTGCCTTGCGTCAATGGCATCATACTCAATCGCATAAGCAGGCCTCATTACCGACAAATTTTCAAGGCCGATAATAGTCCTCATAAAATCAAGCTGCACGTCCTCGGGAAGGCTTGATGACATTCCCTGAAGATACATTTCCTCCGTATTTCGTCCCATTGGCTCCACAAAAGCCTGATGGCGCTCCTTGTCAGAAAAACGCATCACCTTGTCCTCAAGAGAAGGGCAATATCTGGGGCCCACACCCTCAATAGAACCGTTGTACATAGGCGAGCGGTGTATATTCTTGCGAATTATCTCGTGTGTTTCCGTAGTGGTATGTGTAAGATAGCAGGGCATCTGCTCGATTTCCAGAGTGTCCGTATCGTGAGAAAAAGGCGTTGCCACCTCGTCTCCGTACTGTTCCTCCATCTTTGAAAAATCAACGCTTGCCCTTTTGATTCTGGCAGGGGTACCCGTTTTCAGTCTTAAAATCGTAAAACCAAGCTCAATAAGCCTTGCTGACAAACTGTTGGCGGGGAAAAGTCCGTCAGGGCCGCTGGAATAGCTTACGTCACCGATAATGACCTTGCCCTTTAGATATGTTCCCGTACACAAAATCGCGCACTTCGTGCGGTATATTGCCCCGGTGTGAGTCACCACACCGCAGACCTTCGGAATTTCGCCCTCAGTGTCTTCTGTAAGAACGTCCACGATTTCCCCCTGCTTCACGTCAAGGTTTTCGCAAAGCTCCAGCTCGTGCTTCATCTGGGTCTGATACTCACGCCTGTCAATCTGGGCTCTTAAAGAGTACACCGCAGGGCCCTTTGCTCTGTTCAGGACCTTTGATTGAAGGGTGGTCTTGTCCGCAATTTTACCCATAGAACCGCCCAGCGCGTCAATTTCCCTTACCAGCTGGCCCTTTGAAGTGCCGCCGATGCTCGGATTACAGGGCATATTACCCACGCTGTCAAGATTTATTGCAAAAATAACGGTTTTGTAGCCAAGTCTTGCCGCAGCCAATGCCGCCTCGCACCCTGCGTGACCTGCGCCAACTACCGCAACGTCATATTCCCCTGCTTCAAATCTCATAAAAAGTCCCTCTTCTAACAACTTCTTCTAAAAAATCACTTTCCAAGGCAAAATCTGCTGAAAATGTCGTGTATCACGTCCTCGGAAATGTTCTTTCCGATAATTTCTCCAAGCTTTTCGCTGCAAAGTCTCACGTCGTAGGACACGCAATCAAGAGGCATTCCTCCCAAGAGACTCTCCTCGGCCGCCGTGAGAAGCGAAAGCGCCTGGTCTATCAACGTCTTGTGTCTTATATTCGTAATAATATTCTGCGAACCGTATCCCGCCGCCTGATTAAGAAAACGTATTTTAATTATATCAAAAACAGGCTCCACTCCTTTATTTTCAAGAATTGACGCCTTTATACAGGTAAAGTCCTTAAAAAACTCCTCTGCCTTTTTTGAGGCGTTGCCGTCCTCGCCGTCAAGATCGGTCTTGTTGATAATTACCACAGAATTTTCAGGAGTAAGCCTTGAAACGTTGGCAATATGCTCCTGCTTCAGAGCATTGGCGCCTTCATTATCGTCCTCAAAATCAAGGCAATCCGCCACGTACACCACAAGGTCTGCTTCCTCAATCTTCTCAAATGCCCTCTCCACACCGATTTTTTCCACGGTGTCCTCGGTTTCACGTATACCTGCGGTGTCGGTAATGATAATAGGCACTCCGTCAATCTGCACAAACTCGTCAACGGTATCCCGGGTAGTTCCCGGAATGTCTGTAACGATAGAACGGTTGTATCCCGACAACATATTCATCAGCGAGGATTTTCCCGCATTAGGAAGCCCCGCAATAACAAGCTTCAATCCGTCACGCACCAGCCTGCCTCTGTCATAGGTGGCGCTCAATTTCAGCAGCTCCTCTTTAATACTTTTCAGCACCAGAGAGGCATCATCTCCCGCCTGCTCGTCCATCTCATACTCAGGGTAGTCAATGGACACCTCCATCTCCGCAAGGGCCTTCACAAGCCTTCCGCAAATGTCCTCAATCTGACGGGACAGCCTTCCTGACAACTGCCTTGCCGCCGCTTTTCGGCTCTCCTCAGTCTTGGCGTTAATGATATCCATTACGCCCTCCGCCTCGGAAAGGTCAAGTCTGCCGTTTAAAAACGCCCTCTTGGTAAATTCGCCCGGCTCTGCAGGCCTTGCGCCGCACCTTATGGCAAGCTCCAGAATTTTTGTGGCCACGGCAAAACCTCCGTGGCAATTAACCTCTACCACGTTCTCCGCAGTATAAGTCCTGGGCGCCTCCATCTTGGACAGCAAGCACTCGTCCACCAGCTCCCCGCCGTCAAACACGTAGCCGTGCTTAATGGTGTGATCAGGCATTTTTGAGACACAATGAGATAAAACGCCCTCTTTATTTGCGCAAAACATTTTGTCAGCAATAAAAAAGGCGTCTTTTCCGCTAATTCTTATAATAGCTATTCCGCCGCTTCCCGCAGGCGTAGATATAGCCGCAATACAATCGTTTGAGTACAACAATTTCTTAAATCACCTTTGTATACGGTCTGATTTTAACCACAACGCATCTATTGGGATCTTCGCCCTTACTCTCTGTCTCTACCATGCGGTTAGACTGGAGCGCTGCGTGTATGATTCTTCTCTCTGTTGCAGGCATAGGCTGAAGCTGAACAGGACGCTTATATCTCATAACGCGGTCTGCCGCTCTCTTTGCCATAGCGATAAGCACTTCTTCTCTCTGAGCGCGGTAATTCTCCACGTCAACAACAACTCTCTTATAAACCTCGCGGCCCTTATTGATCATAAGGTTTGCAAGATATGAAATTGCATAAAGAGTGTCTCCGTGCTTTCCGATAAGTGCGCCTACGTTCTCGCCGTAAATATCCACGAAAATCGTGTCGCCCTCTTCTCTTGTCTCGATCTTTGCGTCAATACCGATAGTCTTTGTCAATTCCTCAAGGAAAGTCATGATTTTCTTCGTATCGGTAATGTGCTCAGTAACCTGAACTCTTGCGCCTTTGCCTCCGAAAATGCCGAGGACTGCCTTGCTTCCTTCGTCAAGGATCTCTACGTCTGCGTCCTCAAGCTCAATACCCAGCTCTGCAAGGGCCAAAGCAATGGCTTCGTCTACGTTTTTACCTTCTTTAATTACACTTCTTGCCATTCTTAATCCTCTTCCTTCTTTATAAAGAACTTATTTATAACAACTGTCTGTAACATTGACAGCAAGTTTCCTATTGTCCAATAAAAACCGAGACCTGCAGGCGCCATAAATGCGATAACGAAAGTCATTATCGGCATCAGCTTCATCATAAGATTCATTGATCTCATGGTAGGGTCTTCGTTTTTCTTATCTTTCTTCTTATTCGGCTGAGATATTCTCTGCATAATGTACTGTGTCGCAAGCATTACAACAGGTATCAGAAGCAAAGGCCAATACTGCCATTCCTTCTGGCTGATGCACTGCCAGGGCGCAACGCCAAGGTCAAATATCTTCAGAAAAGTCATATCAAAGAAGCTCTCAGAGGTAACGCCAATGCCGCTCTCTGCAGCCTTTGCAATAGCCTCTGCATTTCCGTGAAGCAGGGAGTTCAATTCAATCTGAACGTAACCGCTTCCCAACTTGTCCGTAAACAACTTCTGCAATGCAGACACGGTATCCGCAGACAACTTAGAAATGTATATCAACGGCTCGGAAATAATTCTGTACACTACAAGGAATATAGGCAGCTGGATAAGCATAGGCAAGCATCCCGCCATAGGATTTACATTGTACTTTGCGTACAATTTCTGCTGTGCCTCCATAAGGCCCTGACTGTCATTTCCGTAGCTTTTTCTGAGCTCCTCAAGCTCAGGCTGTATCCTCTGCGTCATCACCATTGACTTCTGCTGTTTAAGCGTCAAAGGGAAAAGCAAAATTCTTACGAATATCGTAAACAAAATTATGGCAAGGCCGTAATTTCCGAACGCAAGATTTTCAAAAAGAAAACTCATTACAACGCCAAAAGGCTTTGCTAAAAAGTCCATTATTCAAACCCTCTCATTTTTTATCCTGAAAGATTATTTTTAGGGCAAAAGCCTGTCCCGTCATTTCACCGGATCGTATCCGCCCTTGCCAAAGGGATTACACCTCAATATCCTGTACGCAGCCATTCCGGAACCCTTTATGACACCGTGCTTCTCTATAGCCTTATAGGCATATTCCGAGCAGGTAGGGTAAAATCTGCAGCAAGGAGGCTTGACAGGAGAAATAAACTTTCTATAAAACCTGATCAATCCCAAAAATACCTTTTTCATAGCATAATTCCATATACAAAAAAGCCGGCCTCAGGCATCAAAACCGGCACAAGTCCAAAGCCTTAAAGGCCTTGTTCATATCTTTTTCTACCTCCCCAAAGGAAGGCACGTAAACCGCTTTCAATTTGCGATTCGGCGAGGAAGCGCTCCTCTCGGAGCACCTCGCCACAACGACAATGTCATAGCCGCAACAAAGCTTTTCCTCGATAAGTCTGTAGTTCTCGCGAATCAGCCTTTTCATCCTGTTTCGCTGAACGCTGTTACCGAATTTCTTCCCAACGGTAATGCCGAGTCTGTTGGAGCTGAGCCGATTCTTCACCGCGTAAACGGTAATACATTTACCGCCCTTACGGGATCCTCTTCTGTACACTCTTTGAAATTCTCTATTTAACTTTATCGAAACTGTATCCTTCACAATCTGCCCCCACAAAACGCAATCACATTAGATTCCCAGAAACAGGGTACAGATATAGCGCAATCATATCTGCGCCGACATACAATTAAGCGGAAAGAACTTTTCTGCCTCTCTGTCTTCTGCGTCTGAGTACTTTTCTACCATTAGCAGTTTTCATTCTTGCTCTGAAGCCATGAACTTTGCTTCTCTGCCTCTTGTTAGGCTGATAAGGTCTGATCATCTGCAATACACCTCCTACATATAATCATACACTGTGAAATTATATAATTTTTACGCAAAACTGTCAACAATATTTTTTTGATGACAGCTGCACCAGGGGGACAGACATCCGGTGCAATTTTCAGACCTCATTTTTTTGCACCGGATGTCTGTCCCCCTGGTGCATTGCTGATAAAAAACTTCGCCCACCAAGGAAATTCAACTTTCCCCGGTGGGCGTTTTCACATTATTTCGTTATAATAATAAATTTTATATATCCAGCTCAGGAATATAGGAGAAGCCCTTTGCCAGCTCTTCGTCAGTAGGCGCATAGTCCTCCATTCTGTTCTCGTTGAATGCAGTGTATGCCGCAAGGTCAAAATATCCCGTTCCGGTGAGGCCGAACAAAATCGTCTTTGCCTCGCCTGTTTCCTTGCACTTGAGGGCCTCGTCAATAGCAACCTTAATAGCGTGAGAGGACTCAGGAGCAGGAAGAATACCCTCAACCTTTGCAAACTGTGTTGCAGCCGCAAATACATCTGTCTGCTTTACTGCGCGTGCCTCGTCAATGTATCCGTCGTGGTAGAGCTGTGAAAGAATAGGGCTCATGCCGTGGTAACGAAGGCCGCCGGAGTGGCTTGACGAAGGAATAAATCCACTGCCCAAGGTATACATCTTCGCAAGAGGAGTAACCTTTCCGGTGTCGCAATAATCGTAGGCAAATTTTCCCTTTGTAAGAGAAGGACAGGACGCAGGCTCAACAGCGATGAAATAAGGCGCTTGCTTTCCTGCAATTTTATCCTCCATAAAAGGTGCCATCAGGCCGCCCAGGTTAGAACCGCCGCCTGCGCAACCGATTACAATATCAGGATATTCGTCATACTTAAGCATTGCCGTTTTTGCCTCAAGGCCGATAATGGTCTGGTGCAAAAGAACCTGGTTAAGTACGCTTCCCAGAACGTATTTCGTGTCAGGCTGAGAAGTTGCCACCTCTACCGCCTCGGAGATTGCCGTTCCCAAAGAACCCGTGCTGCCGGGGAATTCCTCGTTGATCTTTTTTCCTACGTTTGTAGTCATTGACGGTGAAGGAATTACGTTTGCCCCGTAGGTCTGCATTACCGCCTTTCTGAAAGGCTTCTGCTCGTAGGAGCACTTTACCATAAATACTGTAAGGTCAATGCCAAAGTATCCGCAGGCCATTGACAGGGCTGTACCCCACTGTCCCGCACCGGTTTCTGTAGTCAGGTGCTTGATGCCCTGCTCCTTTGCGTAGTACGCCTGAGCAATGGCGGAGTTCAGCTTGTGGCTTCCGGAAGTGTTGTTTCCTTCAAACTTGTAGTAAATCTTCGCAGGTGTTCCCAACGCCTTCTCAAGGCAATATGCCCTTACCAACGGCGCCGGCCTGTACATCTTGTAGAAATTTCTGACCTCTTCGGGAATGTCAATATACTTGTCCGTAGTGTTAAGCTCCTGCTTTGCAAGCTCCGTACAGAAAACAGGCTCCAGGTCTGCCACCGTAGCAGGCTTCAGGGTCTTCGGGTTAAGAATAGGCGCATGGTCCGTATTCATATCCGCCCGCACATTATACCACTGTCTGGGAAGCTCCTCTTCACTTAAATAAATCTTATAGGGAATTTCTTTTTTCATTTCTTTTTCTCCTCTCTCAATTCGCGCTGTCAAAAACTCTCTGCCATTGCGCTATTACTTTTTCAAGAGTCATTCTTTCCTGAATATATGCTGAGGGTTCTGTCATTTCAGGCTTTGCCGCAAAATCGTCGAACGTCATCTCTGCGATTTTGTCGCAGTCGTAGACTTCGGTGTCTGCATCGGTAAAATACCTGTACAATATGCTGTCTGAGGGTAAGTATACCTTTTTCGTCATATAAAGCAAGCGGCAGATATTGCCGAGAGCGATCTGGCGGTAAACCTTGAATATACCTATGTCAATGTCCCAAAGGAAATGCACGTAGTCCCACAGAGGCATATTCTCAGTAAGAAAATGTACTTTTTCCGGGCTGAACAATTCAAGGGCGCGTGCTTTAACCCTTTCTGCATATTCCGTCTCGCCGTAGGTGAGCGGAATGTGTATCATTATCGACTCATCCTTGAACTTCGCAAGCGAGTCGAGGACGTCGATGTGGTTGCAAAGCGGCGTTGCCGAGTGTCCTACTAAAATATGAGTTACACCGTCATTGCGGAACTGTTCCGGCTTCTGCTCGTCTATTAAAGAGTGGTGATAAACGCTGTAAATTGCGTGCATTACCGGCACTTTCTTGCTGAACTGCTCCCTGTAAACAGCCTCATCGGTCGGGAAAATTGCAACCACCGATTCAACGTTACAGCGCCACAGCTTGTGGACAAGATTAACGAGAGCGCGGACAATGCGATTGCCGTCTGTTCTTCGCCAATTAAAGAGATCAGCGCCCCACTCAACCCACGTGGATTTTTTCATAATAGAGGGCCTGAGCAACATTTTCAGCTGCGTTTTCCAATACCAGCCCATTGAGTGCCAATAAATATGCTCCGCTTTCTTAAGGTATCCGAGCAGTACGGAGAAATCTTTTCCCTGCGCTTCCGGCAACCACAGGACGTTATCGTATTTGTCGATCTGCTGCCGGGGGTTGTCCTTTGTGTCACGAACGATAAAAAAGTGCTCGTTTGCATTAAGATTGTCATTCACCAGCGCCGTGAAACCGTTAACAGTCACGTAGTTCGAGTCCGTCATAAGGTGCAAATATTTTATTTTTTTATCACTCATAAACAGCGCTCCTTTTATAACAACTCAAAGTATACCAGCTGATCTGCCAGCTGCTCTTTGGATAAATTCATCATTAAATCAATAATCGAATAGTCCGACACGTACGGTAAGCCGTCCTGTCGCATTTTGTCAAAATTTGTCCTTAAAAACCTAAGAGTAACACCCTTCCCATCAAAATTATCTTTACAATAAAGCTCTGTACCGCCAATCGGGTTAATGTATTCCGTAGCGCCCAGCTGCTCACAAAGCTCAATAATGCCCTGCTCTGAAGCGCCGTGCTCCTTTCCGCGAATCTCAGAGGATCTGCAAAGTTCCGTCTTTATGCCGAGGTAATTTTTGACCCCGTCAATCAACAAGTACAGAAAATCGGCAAGATTCTCCTCATCGTTTAAAATAAGCGGCGTCAGCATTTCCATCACCTCTGCACGGTAAGGACTCCCCCTGTACGCAAGGTTCAACGTGTTTAGCAGCTTCTGCCTCTCCTTAAGGTCAAAAAGCACCGCGGTCTCGCATATCAACTTATTTTGACTTGCGTTCTGAATCTGCAAATTGATATATTTTTCATTACCGTCAAGGATGATCCTGTTCCTCGTCATCCAGCTGCGCTTCTTGAAATTAACGTCATCAAAAACAACGAATTTATCAACGTAATTCAATAACTGCCAATAGCCGATATACGGGAAAAAGTACGGCTGCATAATACCAAGCTTCATTTTCTGTGTCTACCTCAATAAAACTTCAGACTGATGTCCATAGATTTTACAGAATGTGTAAGTCTTCCGATAGAAATGATGTCCACTCCCGTAGCCGCAACACTCTTGATGCGCGCCTCGTTCATATCGCCTGAAGCCTCCGTAAGAGCCTTGCCGTCAATAATCTTCACGGCCTCCGCCATCATTTCGTCGCTCATATTGTCAAGCATAATGATGTCAGCCCCTGCCTCAACGGCCTCACGCACCATATCAAGGTTTTCAGTTTCCACCTCAACCTTAACAGTGTGGGGAATGTGTTTTCTCACAGCCTCAACAGCATTTTTGATGCCGCCTGCCGCCACAATGTGGTTGTCCTTTATCATTACACCGTCAGAAAGGGAAAAACGGTGATTACTTCCGCCGCCCATTCTCACTGCGTACTTCTCAAAATATCTGAGTCCCGGAGTTGTCTTTCTGGTATCGGCAATCTTAACCTTGTAACCCTCGGTAAGCTTCACGTATTGTGAGGTAGCCGTTGCAATGCCGGAAAGTCTTTGCAAAATATTAAGACCTGTTCTCTCACCGATAAGCATCTCCTTGGTAGGCCCCTCAAGATGTGCAATTACAGTGCCTTTTTCCACGAAAGCTCCATCATTAAAAAATATCTCCACGTTAATGTCATCGTTCAATATCTCAAAAACTCTTTTGAAAATATCCATTCCTGCAAGTACACCGTCCTGCTTTGCCACAAGGCGTGCCTTTGAAACGCTATCATCAGGCACCGTATACTCCGTGGTAATATCCCCAAAGGGCGTGTCCTCTGCAAGTGTCGCATATATCAGTTCGTCAACCTTCATAAAATCCAGCATCTTTACACCTCAAAATCAATAAAGCTTCTTTACAATATTTTTCTTCCATCTGACATCATTTTTCTCAGGATAATCGCTGCGGTAATGCGCTCCGCGGCTTTCACGTCTCTCAATCGCAGACATAATGATTATCTCAGACACCATAACGTCATTTTGCAGTATAAAATCGTACATTGACGCATTTTCGCGCTCAATGATCTTATCCTTTATCTCCATAACCACTTTTAGAGCCTTGTAAAGTCCGTCAGCATTTCTTATGATGCCCACGTGCTTTGTCATAGCTTCCCGAAGTCTGGTAATATCTCTTTTCGCCTCTGCCACAGTCCTTGCCTTGTCGCGGTCTGCATTATAGACAAATCTCGGCATCTCAGGCTCCTTGTCACAAAGTATCTCCTCTGCCTCACGGCCAATTCTGTTGCCGAAAACAAGACCTTCCAGAAGTGAGTTGCTGGCAAGTCTGTTTGCACCGTGGATACCGTTACATGCCGCCTCACCGCAAGCATAGAAATTCTTCACGGTAGTATTGCCGTACACTCCTGTTCTGATACCGCCCATGCAATAATGCTCTGCAGGCGCCACAGGAATATAATCCTTTGACATATCAATGCCGTACTTAAGGCAAGTGTTGAAAATTGTGGGGAAACGCTTTTCAAGGTAATCTCTGTCTTTGTGGGTAATGTCAAGGAACACGTTGGTATCCCCTGTTTTCTGCATTTCAAGGAAAATAGAACGGGCAACCACATCTCTGGGAGCAAGTTCCCCAAGCTCGTGGTAATTATGCATAAATCTTTCCCCTGCGCCGTTTCTCAGAACAGCTCCGTCACCTCTTACCGCCTCAGAGATAAGAAAACTGCGGTTTTCCTTATGGTAAAGAACTGTAGGATGGAACTGAATAAACTCCATATCCATAAGCTCCGCCCCTGCTCTGAAAGAAAATGCCGCGCCGTCACCTGTGGCAACGTCAGGGTTTGTGGTGTACTTGTAGAGGTTTCCGTATCCACCGGAAGCACAGATTACAAGTCCTGCGTAATATGCCTTATAAGAATTATCGTTTTCATCAAAAACAAGAACTCCGTAGCAAGTATTGTCCTTTACAAGAAGATCCAGAACCCAGATCTGCTCGTGAATTTTTATGTTTTCTCTCTTTGTAGCATTGGCAATAAGCTTGTCGCAAACTTCCTTACCCGTAGCATCTCCGGCGTGAATAATTCTGTTTGTGCTGTGGGCCGCCTCTCTTCCCAGAGCAAGCTCGCTCTTGTCATTGGGATTCTTGTCAAACTCCACACCGTAATCACATATTCTGCCGATATTCGCCGCCGCCTCATTAACGAGAACCCTTACCGTGTCCTCATTACAAAGCCCTGCGCCTGCGTAAAGAGTGTCCTTCAAATGACTTTCGGGGGAGTCATTTTTGTCAAGAGACACGGCAATGCCACCCTGGGCAAGCACAGAGTTTGAAATTTCAACTCTCTCTTTTGTCAGGATGCTTATAGAATACTTAGGGTCAATGGACAAGGACGTGTAAACGCCTGCAATTCCGCTGCCGATAATTACCACGTCGGAATAGCACTTCTCCAATTTGTCCGTATCAAAATTTATCAAATATCTGCTGTAATCCATTCTTTGTGATCCCCCAAATCCTTGGATTTCTTTTTAATTATTTTTCTGCCAATCTCAGCATCTCATTGAGAGCCTTTGCCGCATTCTCAATTACGTCTTTTTCAAGAATCATTTCATGAGTCTCGTCCTTAAGACATCTGTAAACACTTTCAAGAGTCGTTATTTTCATATCCTCACAGATAAGTTCCTCAGAAAGCAGATGGTAAAGCTTCTTTTCCGCATTTTTATCACAGGACAAAGGATGAAGCACACCCTTCTCTGTTCCTACGATAAACTCGCCGCCCTCAAGACTTGCCGCATAGTCGATAATGGCTTTCGTGCTTCCCACAAAATCTGCCATTGCCACAACCTCTCCGGGACACTCAGGATGTACCATGAATTTTGCCTCGGGGTGAGCTTCCTTCGCCGCCTTAACAGCCTCTACAGTCATTTTATTATGCACGGGGCAATAACCTTGCCACAAAATAAATTTCTTGTCAGGGCATTGCTTCGCCACGTAAGAACCAAGATTCTTGTCCGGTACGAAAATAATTTCCTTTGCGTCAATGTTTTTCACAACCTTAACGGCATTTGAAGAAGTGACAATAACGTCCGACTCCGCCTTTACCGCCGCAGAAGAATTGATATAAGTTACCACAACGGCGCCGGGATATTGCTTTTTAAACTCACGGAGCTGCTCAGCCGTCACCATATCTGCCATAGGACAGCCTGCATCCTTTTCAGGAATAAGAACTTTCTTCTCAGGTGACAATATCTTTGCGCTCTCCGCCATAAAGTGCACACCGCAAAAAACAATGGTGTCGTATTCGCTGTTATCTGCGCAGAACTTACTGAGAGCATAGGAATCCCCCGTCTTATCAGCCAGCTCCTGTATCTCAGCCGGCTGATAAGTATGAGCAAGAATAATGGCATTCTTCTCTTTTTTCAGTCTTTTAATTTCGCAAAGCAATTCTTTTCTTTCCAAAACCATCGCCCTCAATCAATCTCAATCAATGTTTTTTTCGTTATTTATCAGATTTTTTCAATCCTCTCAATTCCGCCCATATACTTTCTCAGCGCCTCAGGGATAATAACGCTGCCGTCAGCCTGCTGGAAGTTTTCAAGGATAGCCGCAGTAGTTCTTCCTACCGCAAGACCGCTTCCGTTAAGAGTATGAACAAGCTGAGGCTTGTCGCTCTGCTCCATCTTAAACTTGATGTTTGCACGTCTTGCCTGGAAATCCTCAAAATCTGAGCAAGAAGAAATCTCAACGTATCTGTTGTAGCTGGGCATCCATACCTCAATATCATAGGTCATTGCAGAAGAGAAGCCGAGGTCACCGCTGCAAAGTCTTACAACTCTGTAAGGAAGTCCCAGAACCTTGAGCACGTCCTCTGCATCATTTGTAAGCTTCTCAAGCTCGTCATAAGACGTCTCGGGAGTTGTAAACTTAACAAGCTCAACCTTGTTGAACTGGTGCTGTCTTATAAGACCTCTCGTGTCACGGCCTGCAGAACCTGCCTCAGATCTGAAACAAGCAGAATACGCGCAATACTTAATAGGCAACTGCTTTCCGTCAAGGATTTCATCTCTGTGGTAGTTTGTTACGGGAACTTCTGCAGTAGGAACGAGGAAGTAGTCGTTCTCGTTTGATGCTTCGTCATCACAGTTTTTAATTTTAAATGCGCCGTTTTCAAACTTAGGAAGCTGACCCGTGCCTGTCATTGACGCTCTGTTTACCATGTAGGGAGGGAAAATCTCCGTATAACCGTGCTTGTCCACGTGAAGGTCAAGCATAAAGTTATAAATAGCTCTCTCAAGTCTTGCACCCATTCCCTTGTAGAAAGTAAATCTTGCGCCGGTAACCTTTGCCGCACGCTCTGCATCAAGGATTCCAAGATCCTGACCGATTTCCCAGTGAGGCTTAGGCTCAAAATCAAACTTTGTAGGCTCACTGAACTTTCTGATCTCTTCATTGTCAGCATCGTCAAAACCGTAAGGAACACGCTCGTTAGGCATGTTAGGAATAAACATGATCTTTTCCTTGATCTGCTCTTCAATATCCTTAAGCTCTGCATCAAAATCTTTAACCTTTGCAGAAATTTCCTTCATCTCCTGCATAAGCTCGGAAGTGTCCTTGCCCTCTTTCTTGTACTGAGGGATAAGCTTTGACGCGTCATTCTGTCTCTTTTTAAGCTGCTCGGAAACAGTGAGTATCTCTCTTCTTCTCTCATCAAGCTTCAGAAAAGAGTCGATTTCAATATTTGAGTTTCTCTTTTTAAGAGCCTCAACAAGCTTCTCAGGATTTTGTCTGATCATTTTAATATCTAACATAATTTATTCCTCCCTAAAATAAGTCCTTCTATACGTTAATTGTCTCTGTCTATCACAGAGAGCTCTTCATCGGTAACATCTTCTTCTGCGCTGCCTCTCTTAACCTTCTTCACAAGAAGCTTCGTTCCTGTGGAAGATTGAAGACCTGTGATAATAATTCCATTCTCTTCCAAATTTGTAATTCCTATGGAAAAACTGGTATCATTTTCATCATCAGGATTTGAACTATATCGCAGAACTTCTATTTTGTCAAAGGTCTTTAACGAATGATCCTGCAATTTTTTAATGTTTTCTTGATTTTTTTGTATCTGACCGGCCAATTCTTCCTGTCTGTCAAGACTCTTTTCAAGCAACACATCCACAGTTTCACCGCTTAAATGACTGCTTATAAGGTTTTGCCTTCTGGTGACCTTCTCCAATTTTGTACTCAATGCAATTATCAGCACGAAACACAAAATTACCATCAGACTCAGCACGCCTATAATTATATACATCTGAGACCCTCCTGTAAATTATTCTTTTGTAAGAAATTTAATAAGTCTCTCTCTTTCCTCGGCCGAATAATAATCAATTACAATTTTTCCCTTGCCGCCCTTGTCCATAAGCTTTACCTTTGTTCCAAGAGAAGATTTGAGTCTGTTCTGCACGTCCTCAACGGCAATCTTAAAATTGTCTGATATTTTCTCCTTTTGTTCGTCTTTCTCAGCGTTTTCAGACTTTTTCTTCAACTGCTTGATGAAATTTTCAGTCTGTCTTACGTTGTAACCATTCTCGATAATGATTTTTGCAGCCTGCAGCTGTTTTTCAGCGTCCTCTACGGAAAGCAGACATCTTGCATGACCTTCACTGAGTTCACCGGAAATAACCATTGCACGGACGTTTTTAGACAATCCCAGAAGTCTCATGGTATTTGCCACTGCAGAACGGCTCTTTGACACTACCTTTGAAAGCTCTTCCTGAGTCATGTTGTACTCACTGACCAGTCTGCTGTAGGCCTCCGCTTCTTCAATGGGATTGAGGTCTTCTCTCTGAATGTTCTCAATAAGCGCCATTTCAAGAATTTGACGGTCTGTAACTTCTTTTTCAATAACAGGAACTTTTTTAAGCCCTGCTACCCTTGCGGCGCGCCATCTTCTCTCACCGGCAATTATCTTGTAACTATTTCCGCTTTTACTGACAATGATCGGTTGAATAATGCCGTGTTCCTTAATTGACTCAGCCAGCTGTTCAATTTTTTCCTTATCAAAGGACTTTCTCGGCTGTCCGTCTCCCGGCTCAACACTGTTTATATTGACCTCAAAAACGGCATTTACGCCTTCATTTTGCACAGGAGCAGTTGTGACTGCCGCCACTGAATCCTGCGAAAAAAGGGCATTTAAACCGCCGCCGAGGCCTGATTTTTTTGCTTTTGCCATATAACCACCAATTTTCTGATAATTCTAAAAATTACGTTAACGAAATAACCTCATCGGCCAATTTCAGATATGCCTCAGAACCCTTTGACCTGAGATCATACTTGATAATGGGAAGTCCGTAGCTGGGAGCCTCACTGAGCTTAACGTTTCTGGGAATAATACTCTGGTAAACCTTATCGCCAAAATGCTTTCTTACTTCTTCAACTACTTCCACGGACAAATTAGTTCTCACGTCAAACATTGTCATTACTACACCTTCTACAATAAGGCTTCTGTTAAGGAACTTCTGCACCTTTTTTACAGTGTCCATAAGCTGTGACAATCCCTCAAGGGCAAAGAACTCGCACTGGATAGGAACTAAAACGGTATCTGCAGCCGTCAATGCATTAAGTGTAAGCAATCCCAACGCAGGAGGACAATCAATAAAGATGTAATCATAGTCATCTCTTACCTCATCAACTGCTATTTTTAACTTGTTTTCGCGTGAAAACATACTTACAAGCTCAACCTCTGCACCTGCAAGTGAAATACTTGAAGGAGAAAGCTTTAAATTTTCCTGGCAAGTGTCAATAATTACGTTTTTAAGGCTTTCTTCGTTAATAAGAACGTCATAAGTAGAAAGCTCCGTTGCGCTTTTATCGACGCCAAGACCTGTAGTTGCATTTCCCTGAGGATCAAGGTCAATCAAAAGCACCTTTTTTCCTCTATATGCAATACACGCGCTTAAATTTATAGATGTAGTTGTTTTTCCAACTCCACCTTTTTGGTTAGCAACAGCAATAACTTTTGCCATAACCGTTTCCTTTCTTTTTTAACTTACTAAAATTTGTTTCACGTGAAACAAATCAGATATCAAGGTTTACAACGAATTTCGCATTTTCGTAAATAAAATCTTTACGTGGCTCAACTTTTTCACCCATAAGGTCAGAGAATATCTCATTTGCCTCTGCAGCGTCTTTCAAAGTAACCTGCAAAATCGTTCTGGTCTTAGGATCCATCGTTGTTTTGCCAAGCTCCTCAGGATTCATTTCACCAAGACCTTTGAAACGCTGGATATTCAGCTTTGAATCACCCTTTGACCAGCCTCTTGCCGCAAGTTCTTTGGCAAGTTCTTCATCATTTACCACGTAGAACTCTTCTTTACCCTTTATAACCTTGTAAAGCGGAGGCTGTGCAAGATAAAGATATCCACGTTCAATAAGAGGTCTCATATACCTGAAGAAGAACGTCATAAGAAGCATTCTGATATGTGATCCGTCAACGTCGGCATCGGCCATTATTATTACTTTATGATATCTGAGCTTTTCTGCGTCAAAATCAGATCCGATGTTTGCTCCTAATGATAAAATAATAGGTAAAAGTTTTTCGTTTGAATAAACTTTGTCAATTCTGGACTTTTCAACGTTAAGCATTTTACCCCAAAGAGCAAGAATAGCCTGAGTTTCTCTGTTACGTCCTACCTTTGCAGAACCGCCGGCAGAGTCACCCTCTACCAGGAATAATTCACATTTACTTGGATCTTTTTCGGAACAATCTGCCAATTTTCCGGGAAGTGACGTGCTATCAAGAGCATTTTTTCTTCTGGTAAGCTCTCTTGCCTTTCTCGCAGCTTCTCTTGCGCGGGCTGCTGTAAGACATTTTTCAAAGATTTCCTTTGCAAGAGCTGGATTTTCTTCAAGAAAATCCTTGAGTTTTTCGCCCATAATGCTCTCAATGTACCATCTTATCTCTGAATTACCCAGTTTTTCCTTAGTCTGTCCTTCAAACTGAGGATTATGGAGCTTAACACTTATAATAGCGGTAAGTCCCTCTCTCACGTCTTCTCCGGCAAGGTTTTTGTCGCCTTCTTTAATAATGTTATGGCTCTTTGCATAATCATTAAACACTTTACTAAGGGCCGTTCTAAAACCTGTCAGATGGGTTCCGCCTTCGTGAGTACAAATATTATTTGCATAAGAATATATATTTTCAACGTAAGAATCATTATATTGCATAGCAACTTCTACAAATGATCCCTCTTTCTCTCCGCTGATATAAATAGGCTCTTTATGAAGAACGTTCTCTTTTCTGTTCAGATATTCAACGTATTGAATAATTCCGCCCTCATAGAACAAAGTCTCAGACTTCTGTTCCTCGCCTCTGTCATCGGTAATTATTATTTTAACACCTCTGTTAAGGAAGGCCATCTCCCTGAATCTGTGAAGAAGTGTCTCATAATTATATACAAGAGTTTCAAAAATCTCTCCGTCAGGCTTAAAAGTGGTAGTAGTACCTGTGGTATCCGCATCACCGATTATTTTAAGCGGGCACGCAGTCTTACCTCTTTCATATCTCTGATAATGAACGTGTCCATCTCTCTTAACTTCTACCTCAAGATATTCTGAAAGCGCGTTAACAACAGAAGCACCAACGCCATGAAGACCTCCGGACACGGCATATCCGTTGCCGCCGAACTTTCCTCCTGCATGAAGCACTGTATGAACAACTTCAACGGTAGGAATACCCTTCTGTGCGTGAATACCTACAGGGATACCTGCACCGTTATCTTCTACGGTAATGGAATTATCGCTGTGGATAGTAACCTTAATGGTGTCACAACGTCCTGCAAGAGCCTCATCAATACTATTATCGACAATTTCATACACAAGATGATGCAATCCTCTTTCGGAAGTACTTCCTATGTACATACCGGGACGTTTTCTTACTGCTTCAAGACCTTCAAGAACCTGAATGTCGCTTTCACTATAAGCATTGTCTACGGCAGTCTCATAAATTTCATTCTCATTACTCATTTTGACTTTCTCCTTCATAAAATTCACCGCTTAACAGACCGCTAAGTCTTTTATTAAGGGTAGCTGCGGAAATCGGAGATATATATACATATTCTCCGCCATATTCTGCTGTAATTACAAATGACTTAGGTAATTGTTCAGAAACATAAGTAACTCTGTTTTCCTTTTCGGCAACCTTCAAGTACTCTCTCGTAATACTTCCCGTGGTCGTAACCTCAAAGTCAAATATCCCAATTACGCTTTTTGCGAAAACGGAACAATTCTCTCCAATGTGCAAAAACAAAGTACAAAACACCCCATTTTTCATCATTTATAATTGACTTTTTCATTATATCACAACAATATAATTATTTCTACAAAAATTTTAACTTTTCCACGTCAATATAATTAACGTTTATCTCATTTTTTTCAAAATAACTTACAATGTCATTGTCGGCACAGGTAATAAAAGTCTGAACACCTGAAACACACTCCATCAGGCGCTTTTTCCTTTCAACGTCCAACTCCGACATTACGTCATCTAGAAACAAAACTGGAACTCTGCCGGTAATAGTTTTCATAATTTGCAACTCAGCATGCTTAATAGATACTACCGCTGTCCGCTTCTGTCCTTGTGAACCAAAATTCTTTAAATTGATATCATTAAGATAAATTTCAATATCATCTAAATGAGGCCCTATCAGACAAGATCTTCTTTCTGTTTCACGTGAAACATTTTTTTCAGAATTAAGTTCCTTTAAAAATTCTTCTTTTATCTCTTCTTTACTTATGCTGTTATTTTTTTCGTAATTATTTACTAATATTTTAACAACATTACTTTCCGGCAAGAATTTAATTCTTAATTCTTCGTTGTCCCCTGAAATATACTTGTGGCTTTCTGCTGCATACTTTCCGATCATGTCGACAAATTTAATTCTCTCAAAGTATATTACAGCACCGTATTCAGCCAAGGTTTCGTTATAAACCTCCAAAGACAGCTTGTTTACTTTTTTACCGTGCACTGCTTCACAAAGAAGCGCTTTTTTTTCCTTTAACGCCCTGTTATACATAAGAAGAGCATTATAATATGCAGCGCTTAATTGACAAAGGGCAATATCCATAAATTTTCTTCTGTAAGAAGGCCCTTCGCTAATCATTTTCATATTTTCCGGA
>JAGAKK010000007.1 GCA_017625675.1 Clostridia bacterium
AATTAAATGAAAAAATTAAAAATTAGTAACTTTACGAATGGTGGTAGCGCCTTTTTCAAGGGATACGCTTCCTGTACGGCATATCTCCAGAATGGTGTACTCTCTCATCAGGTTGATAAACTCGTCAAGGCGGTTGCTGTCACCTGTAAGCATTAAAACGATAGAGTCCTTTGAGTAGTTCATCGTCTTTGCCTCAAAAGCATCTGCCGCCGCGCGGATGTCCTCTCTGCTGTCGCTGTCGTTTTGCATTTTGATAAGCATCAATTCGCAGCTTACGGAGTTCTTTTCGTCAAGCTCCTTTATAGAGCAAACGTCCGGGAGCTTGTAAAGCTGGTTTACAAGCTGGTCCTTGTTATGCTCCTCGCCGTCAAATACCACGGTGATTCGTGAAAACTCGCTGGACTCTGTCTCGCTTACCGTAAGAGCGCTGATATTAAATTGTCTTCTTCTGAACATACTTGTTACACGGTTAAGCACACCGAATTGGTTTTTTACAAGTACTGCAACTGTATATCTGTTCATTATTGCTCTCCTTTCTTTACGATAATGTCGTCCATTGAGCCTCCGGGGGGAAGCATAGGGAGTACAAACTCGTCTTTGTCTATTGCACAATCAATTACGTAGGGACCCTGATACTTAAAGGCTCTGCCAAGCGCTTCGTCAAGGGCGTCCACTGTTTCAACTCTTTCACCTTCAGCGCCGAATGCCTTGGCAAGGGCGGTAAAATCCGTCTTTCTGTTCAGGACGGTGTTTGAGTAATGCTTCTCGTAGAAAAGCGTCTGCCACTGGCGTACCATTCCCAGAACGCCGTTGTTCATAATAAGAATTACTACGGGCACGTTGTAGGTGGTGGCTGTGGCAAGCTCGTTAAGGCACATTCCGAAGCTTCCGTCTCCTGTGATAAGAACGCTGCGCTGTCCTGAACCGTAGGCCGCTCCGATAGCAGCGCCAAGACCGTAACCCATTGTGCCGAGGCCGCCGCTGGAGGCAAAGGTGCGGTTGCTCTTGAAGTTAAGGTGCTGCGCCGACCACATCTGGTGCTGTCCTACGTCCGTTGCTACCACAGTGCCTTTTTCAAGGTGCTTGTTTACTGTGCGGATTGCATTTGCCGGGGTAAGTCCAGGGCGGTTGTCTGCGCCTGCAAGCTCTTTTTCTTTAAATTCTCCGATTTGCTTCTGCCAATCGGGTTGAGATTTTTTCTTGATAAGGGGAAGGAGCTTTTTCAAGGTCTCCTTTACGTCGCCTCTGAGCCCGTAATGGGACTCAATATTTTTCGACAACTCAGAGCCGTCAATATCAATCTGAACGATCTTCGCTTTTCTGGCAAATTTCGCTCTGTTTCCCGTAACACGGTCGTTAAAACGTACGCCCAGAGAGATAATAACGTCTGCGTGGTGCATTGCCATTGATGAGGCGTAGTGTCCGTGCATTCCCTGCATACCTAAGAATCTGGGGTGGTCTGTGGGAATTCCCGAAAGGCCCATCATTGAACAGCCTATAGGGGCGTCAATGGCTTCCGCCAAAGCAAGCATTTCCTCCTGAGCATTGCCGGCAATAGCGCCGCCTCCGAAATAAATATACGGTCTTTCGGCATTGTTAATGCACTCTGCCGCCGCGTTGATGCGGATATCCTTCGCCGCAAATTTCTTTTCAGCCTCAACAGGTGCCTGAGGCTCGTATTCGCACATTGCAATCTGTACGTCCTTGGGCACGTCCACCAATACGGGGCCGGGGCGGCCTGACTTGGCAAGCTTGTATGCCTCCCTTATGGTGTCTGCCAGCTGTTCTACGTTGCCCACAAAGAAATTGTGCTTTGTGATAGGCAAGGTGACACCGGTAATGTCAATCTCCTGAAAACTGTCAGTACCGATCTGTGTGGTGGGAACGTTTCCGCAGATTGCAACCATAGGGACAGAGTCAAGGTATGCCGTTGCAATACCCGTAACGAGATTGGTGGCGCCGGGGCCTGAGGTTGAAATAACTACGCCAACCTTGCCCGTGGACCTTGCATAGCCGTCTGCCGCATGAGCCGCGCCCTGTTCGTGGGCGGCCAATACGTGAGTGATTTCGTTCTGGTATTTGTAAAGAGAGTCGTATACGTTAAGTATCTGCCCTCCGGGGTAGCCGAAAACTACGTCACTTCCTTGTTCGATTAAAGTTTTGACAATAATGTCTGATCCTGATAACAACATAATTTTTTCCTCTTTTTGTAGTTTTGAAAGTTTACACTATATTATCAACGATTAAGCGGCCCATTTCCTTGCAGCCCACTTTTTTGAAGGAAACCGCCTCCGGGGGCATAATGTCCGCGGTGCGATATCCTTGGTCGAGAACCTTTGACACCGCATTTTCAATGGCGTCTGCCTCTGCGACCATATCAAAGCTGTAGCGAAGCATCATTGCCGCAGAAAGTATTGTGCCGATGGGGTTTGCCAGATCTTTTCCGGCAATGTCAGGGGCTGAGCCGTGGATAGGCTCGTAAAGTCCGCAGGAGGTGTTTCCAAGGCTTGATGAAGGTATCATTCCGATAGAGCCCGTTATCATTGAGGCCTCGTCGGAAAGGATGTCTCCGAACATATTTTCCGTTACGATAACGTCAAACTGTGCAGGGTTCTTCACAATCTGCATTGCGCAGTTGTCCACCAGCATATCGGAGAGCTCAACCTCGGGATATTCCTCTGCGAGACGGTGCATTACCGACTTCCAGAGTCTGCTGGAATCAAGGACGTTGCTCTTTTCTACGGAGCAGAGCTTCTTGTTTCGCTTCATTGCCGTCTCAAAGCCTATGCGGCCGATTCTCTCAATTTCGCTTTCAGAGTAAACCAACACGTCCACAGCTTGCTTTTCGCCGCTTTCAAGGGCTTCGGTTTTGTGCTCTCCGAAATAAATTCCTCCGATAAGCTCTCTTACGATAATGAAGTCAATGCCCTTGGCAACTATCTCAGGCTTCAAGGGTGAGGCTTCGGAAAGCTGAGGCCATATCTTCGCCGGTCGGTTGTTGCTGTAAACTCCCATACCAGCCCGAAGTCTCAGAAGGCCTTTTTCGGGGCGAAGATGGCCGGGAACTCCGTTCCACTTTTCGCCGCCTACAGCGCCTAAAAGTACGCTGTCCGAAGCGATACATTTGTCAAGCATCTCCCGGGGCAGAGGGTCTCCGTATTTATCAATGGCAACGCCTCCCATATCCACGTCGGTATAAGAAAACTCGTGACCGTAAAGCTCTGCTACCTTATTAAGTACGTCAAGGGCCTGCCCTACGATCTCAGGGCCAATGCCGTCCCCTCGTATTACTGCAATATTTTTTTTCATATTTCCCTGGTCCTCCTTTCAATCATTATCCTTAAGAGAAGCCAGAAGTCCGCCCTTTTCGATAATGTTCTGAATGAAAGGCGGGAAAGCCTGGGACTTGTAGGTTTTTCCTGTGGTATTGTCGGTGATTATTCCCGTGTCAAAGTCCACCGTTACGTCATCTCCTGCGTTGATTTCCTCTGCCGCCTCGGGACATTCCAATATAGGAAGTCCTATGTTTATGGCATTACGATAGAAAATCCTTGCAAAGCTCTTGGCAATAACACAGCCTGTGCCGCAGGTCTTTATTACCAACGGCGCGTGCTCACGGGAGGAGCCGCAACCGAAGTTCCAGCCTGCAACTATAACGTCCCCTTGCTGAACCTTTTTTACAAATTCTTTGTCAATATCCTCCATACAGTGAAGCGCCAGCTCCGCCGCATTGGGGGTGTTGAGATAACGGGCAGGAATAATTACGTCCGTGTCTACATTATCGGCATATTTAAAAACGTGACCTGTAGTTTTCATAACGTGATCCTCCCTTATTCCTTGTACTCTGTGATATATCCTGTAAGAGCGCTGGCGGCTGCGGTGGCAGGGGAGGCAAGGTATACCTCGCTGTCAACGTGTCCCATTCGTCCTACAAAATTTCTGTTGGTAGTGGCAATACATTTTTCCCCTGCGGCAAGGATACCCATATATCCTCCAAGGCAAGGTCCGCAGGTAGGTGTGGACACCACGGCGCCTGCATCAATAAAGGCTGTAACGTAGCCCTTTTCGGAGCACTCTCTCATTATACTCATTGTGGCAGGGATAATTATGCAACGCACTCCGTCAGCCACTTTTTTGCCTTTCAGAATCTTGTATGCAGTTTCCATATCCTCCATACGGCCGTTGGTACAGCTTCCGATTACCACCTGATCCACCTTCACCTGGGAAAGCTCAGAGGCCTTTCTCGTGTTCTCGGGAAGGTGAGGACAGCTGACTGTAGGCGTAATAGCGGAAAGGTTAATATCAATCACTTTTTCGTACTCCGCATCGCTGTCTGCCTCGTAAACCACGGGGGTGCGCTCGCAACGTCCGGTCATATATTCAACCGTCTTTTCGTCAACGGGGAAGATTCCGTTCTTCGCGCCTGCTTCAATTGCCATATTGCAGATGCAAAGGCGGTCGTCCATTGAAAGGGTCTTAACGCCGTCCCCTGCAAATTCCATGCTTTTATAAAGAGCGCCGTCAACACCTATCATACCGATAATGGTGAGGATAACGTCTTTTCCGCTGCAGTTTCCGGGGAGCTTGCCGGTAAGGTTAAATTTAATAGCGGAGGGAACTTTGAACCATGCTGTGCCCGTGGCCATACCTGCCGCCATATCAGTACTGCCAACGCCTGTGGAGAAGGCTCCCAATGCGCCGTAGGTACATGTGTGGCTGTCTGCTCCGATAATGCAATCTCCCGCAGTTACAACGCCTTGCTCAGGAAGGAGAGCGTGTTCAATACCCATTTTTCCCACGTCGTAAAAATGGCTTATGCAATGGTTACAGGAAAATTCCCTGCACTGCTTTGACTGCTCTGCAGCTTTGATGTCCTTGTTGGGGACGAAGTGGTCAAGGACGATTGCGATTCTGTCCTTGTCAAAGACACTGTCAAAGCCGGCTTTGTTAAACTCGTTGACGGCAACGGGGGTGGTGATGTCATTACCGAGGACGATATCAAGCTTTGCGCTGATAAGCTGTCCGGGAACGACCTTGTCAAGTCCTGCCTTGGCCGCCAGAATTTTCTGTGTCATAGTCATACCCATAATAATTTCGCTCCTTTACTTCATATTGTTGTAGGCGCTGAGAAGAGCCTCTGCACCTGCGCGGATAATATCGGTGTTGGTTCCTGCGCCCCAGCTCATATTGCCGTGCTTGTCTTTAAGTCCTATGTAGGCCGCCGCCACACTGCCTGAGCCCTGCTCCTGCATACTGTGCTCGGAGTAAACCTGGAGAGTGTATTCCGCTCCTGTATATTCCCTTAAAGCATTACTTACCGCATCAAGAGAACCGTTACCCATTGCCCTTACGGTCTTTTCTTTTCCGTCACGGGTGAAAACTATCTCCGTTTCTACGCCGCTTCCCTTGCGGAAAAAGTGAATGTCCGAAATGGCCAGCGCAGAGGAGTGGAGAAAATAGCGGTTTTTGAATATTTCCAGAACCTCTGCGGGCTTCAGCTCCTTGTGCTCGCGGTCTGAAATACCCTTGCATACGTAGCTGAATTCCTCGCGCATAGCTGCCGGCAACACGTAGCCGTAGGTGTGCTCCAGAATGTAGCCGATACCGCCCTTGCCGCTCTGGGAATTAACGCGGATAACGTCTGCATCGTAGGTGCGGCTGATGTCGTGGGGGTCGATGGGAATGTAGGGCACGGACCATTGACGGAGTTCGTTCTCCTCTCTGTATTTCATTCCCTTGGCAATTGCGTCCTGGTGGCTGCCTGAGAAAGCTGCAAACACCAATGCTCCTGCGTAGGGTGAACGGTCGTAAACCTTCATTCTGGTGCATCTTTCGTATATCTCCGTAAGCTTCGGCAGATTTGAAAGATCCAGCTTGGGGTCAATGCCGTGGGAGTACATGTTCATTGCCAAAGTGATAATATCAACGTTTCCTGTGCGTTCACCGTTTCCGAAAAGAGTACCTTCCACTCGCTGAGCGCCTGCAAGAAGGGCAAGCTCTGTATCTGCAACACCCGTTCCTCTGTCGTTGTGAGGGTGAAGTGAAAGGGTAACGTACTCTCTGTACTTGAGATTTTCGCTCATATATTCAACCTGACTTGCGTACACGTGGGGAAGACTCATCTCCACGGTAACGGGAAGATTGATAATTACGTTATTGTCGGGGGAAGGCTCCAGCACGTCAAGGACTGCGTTGCACACTTCCAATGCGTATTCAGGCTCCGTTCCCGTAAAGCTTTCGGGGGAGTATTCAAAGCGGAAGTTTCCCTCGTACTCACTTGCCAGCTTCTTTACAAGCTTTGCGCCCTCAACGGCAATTTCCTTGATCTCTTCCTTGGACTTTTTAAACACCTGCTCTCTCTGGGCAACACTCACCGAATTATAAAAGTGAATAATGGCGCCGGGCGCTCCCTTGCAGGCCTCGAAGGTCTTTCTGATAATATGCTCGCGGCACTGGGTCAGAACCTGCACCGTAACGTACTCAGGTATCATATCGTTGTCAATAAGGTGGCGGAGAAATTCATATTCCGTCTCGGAAGCGGCAGGGAAGCCAACTTCAATTTCCTTAAAGCCCACCTTCAGGAGCATCTTGTAAAATTCAAGTTTCTCTTCAAGGCTCATAGGGATAACGAGGCTCTGGTTTCCGTCTCGCATATCTACACTGCACCACACGGGCGCTTTCTCGATGTGGTCCTTGGTAACCCATTTATTGTAATTCCCCGGAGGTGGGTAATAACCTATTTTGTACTTGCTTGCATCCATCATGCCGCAACTCTCCTTTCTACTATTAATATATTATACCTCAGCAACCGCATCTATTTCAACTAGTACATTTTTGGGAAGCTCCCTTACCGCCACGCAGGATCTTGCAGGCTTTTCAGTGAAATATTTTGCGTATACACCGTTAAATGCCGCAAAGTCTTCCATATTGCGAAGAAAACAAACCGTTTTTACAACTTTTTCCGGGGAGGAGCCCGCCGCTTTCAGCACTTCGGAAAGATTTTTGCACACCTGCTCCGTCTGTTCCTCAATGGTTTTTGCCTCTACGTTTCCTGTGGCAGGGTCAATGGCAATCTGTCCTGACGTAAAAACCAATCCTCCGCACACGATTGCCTGTGAATAAGGGCCGATAGCCGCCGGCGCTTTTTCCGTATGTATTTTATTACTCATAATTTGTCACCTCGTAAATTAATATATTGTTAATGTACTATTTTAAATCCTTCTTTTTTAAGAGCCTCGGTAATAAGCTTCACGTGCTCGTAGTCACGGGTTTCCATCTGAATTCTCAGGTAACAGCCGTTAACGCTTGCAGTAGAGCCGTCCTTTTCGTGATGGACTCCGGTAACATTGCCGCCAAGGTCTGCAATGATGCGGGACACGTCCTTTAATTGTCCGGGCTTGTCGATAAGCTCAATAAGCAGGGTGGTGGAGCGACCTGACTTCATAAGACCTCTTTCGATTACTCTTGAAAGGCTTGTAACGTCAATATTACCGCCTGACACAACGCTTACCACTTTTTTGCCGTTAATGGGGAACTTGTTAAACATTGCCGCCGCAACCGAAACTGCGCCTGCTCCCTCTGCTATCATTTTTTGCTTCTCGATAAGGGCAAGTATCGCAGAGGATATTTCGTCATCACTTACAAGGGCAATATCGTCTACGTACTTTTGCACCAAATCAAAGGTGTTTTCTCCCGGCTGCTTCACGGCAATACCGTCTGCAATAGTTGACACAGACTCAAGTCCCTCGACTTTTCCGTCTTTTACGGCGTTAAACATACTCGGCGCTCCTGTCGCCTGCACACCGTAAACCTTTATGGATGGCCTTATTGCCTTAACGGTGTAGGCAATGCCCGAGATAAGGCCGCCTCCTCCGATGGGAACGATAATTGCGTCAATATCGTCAAGGCTGTTCATTATTTCAAGCGCCACCGTGCCTTGCCCGGCAATGACGTTTTCATCGTCAAAGGGGTGTACGAAGGTGTATCCCTTGCTGTCCCGAAGTTCCAATGCTTTTTTGTAGGCGTCGTCATAACAGCCTTTAACAAGGCAAACGTCTGCGCCGTAGCCCTTTGTGGCCTCAACTTTTGAGATAGGGGCGCTGTCCGGCAAGCATATCAGGGACTTTATACCGTATTTTGATGCCGCAAGGGCAACTCCCTGAGCGTGGTTTCCGGCGGAACAGGCGATAACGCCTCGCTTTTTTTCTTCCTCGGACAGCATTGCGATCTTGTAGCCTGCGCCTCTTACCTTAAATGAGCCTGTGTTCTGAAGATTCTCAGGCTTAAGGTACAGGTCGCAATGGGGCGCAATGCCTGCGGTTTTCACTACGGCGGTTTCTCTTATGACGTCTCTCAATACAACTGAGGCGTCAAAGACTTTGTCAAGTGTCAGCATATTTTTACCTCCTCTGTCTTTTCAAGACGGGTAACAAAACAAAAAGCACCCATCTCAAAGTTTTTGCTTTGAGACGGGTGCTGTCAATTCAACACTCGCGGTACCACTCAAATTGCGGATACAACAAATCCGCCACCTCTTCGAAGTCTGTCAACTTCTATGCACTGACGTAGCATTCACGGGAAGCGTCTACTCAGGTAAGACCCTTTGGGACTTCCGACTCGGAAGGGATAGGAAATTTCTACTTCATTTTACCGGGATCGCACCACCCCCGACTCTCTGGGAAAACCGTCCGTAGATTCCGTCTTCGTCACAGTCTTTAAAAAGTTTCGAAGTCAATCAACCTCTATGCATTTACGCAGCATACACGGGACACTCTACACACTTTCGCTTCAAGCCTCCGGCTCGGAAGGGAGAGACCTCGGATATACGTCATGCCGGCTCACACCAACCGCCGGTTCTCTGCAATGACTTTCTCCGTGACCATTCTTCGTCACAGCCATTATCTGTTACGAAAATCAATATAGCACTTGTTTTTTTTCGTGTCAATACTTTTTTTGAAAAAATTTATTAAATTATCGTATCACCAGTTTATTGCGCTAAACCGCCGGAGCCACAGCGTCTGACGCTGTGGCTCCGTGACCTGCCCCCTGACTCATTTGCACCAGGGGGAAAAACAAATTTTTTTATAAAAACACTTGAAATCTGTGTGCTGGTGTGTTAAAGTACTAAAGTACACAGGCTTTTCTGTGTGAAGATTATTGTGTTTGAGGAAGATTTCAGATGCTGAAAAATTTTGTTGAGTTTTTTGCATACGCGTTTTATTACTTTTACTTTTATGCCTTTAGCAAGAAAGTAAGAGCAATTTGTGCTGCGTAGAAATTAAATCCCTGAACATAAAAATTGATTGTTTTTGAGGTTTGTCTCACGGTACAAGTTGCTTGGACCGTGAGATTTTGTTTTGAAAAGGACAAAAAGACAGGAGGAAATTAAAATGATTGCAGTATTAAAACACGGAGTTTCGGAAAGTCAGGCGGAGAACCTGATAAATTGGATAAAAGCACAGGACGTTGACGTGCACCTGTCCGAGGGTCAGTACCAGACGGTAATCGGCCTTATCGGCGACACCACGAAGATTGACATTGACCTTCTGGCCAGCCTTGAAATTATTGAGAGCGTTACGCGAATCAGTGAGCCCTTTAAGAGCGCAAACAGAAAGTTTCACCCTGACGACACCGTTGTTGACATTAACGGCATAAAAGTCGGCGGCGGAAATTTCCAGATAATTGCAGGACCTTGTTCTATAGAAAGCCCTGAGCAGATCACAGAGGTTGCCCGGGCCGTTAAAGAGGCAGGAGCTACGCTTTTAAGAGGCGGCGCGTTTAAGCCCAGAACGTCACCCTACGACTTCCAGGGTCTTAAAGGGGAGGGCCTTGAGCTTTTGCTTCACGCAAAGGAGCAGACCGGAATGCCTATCGTTACCGAGATAATGAATGCAAACCACTTGCCCATGTTTGAGCACGTTGACGTGATTCAGGTAGGCGCCAGAAATATGCAGAACTTCGAGCTTCTGAAGGAGCTGGGAAGAACGAAGAAGGTAATTCTCCTGAAGAGAGGCCTTGCCAATACCATGAAAGAGCTTCTTATGAGCGCTGAGTACATTATGGCAGGGGGCAATGAAAATATCATCCTTTGCGAGAGAGGCGTGAGAACCTTTGAGACCTACACCAGAAATACCCTTGACCTGGCGGCCGTGCCTATGCTGAAAGAGCTTACACACTTGCCGGTAGTGGTTGACCCAAGCCACGCTACGGGACTTTCAAGACTTGTAAAGCCTATGTCTCTTGCGGCGGCTGCTTGCGGCGCAGACGGACTTATGATAGAGGTACACAACAATCCCCAGAAGGCTCTTTGTGACGGCGCTCAGTCCCTTACACCGGAGCAGTTCCGGGACGTTGTTTCTGCCGTTAATAAGATCAGGGCAGTTGTAAAGGAGTTGTAATATTATGACAGTGGGAATCGTCGGATTGGGTTTGATAGGAGGCTCTGCCGCTAAGGCGTACAAGGCAAACAGCGAGCACAGAGTCCTTGGCTACAACAGAAATCCCGTTATAAGCGAATACGCGGTGCTTTCAGGGGCGATTGATGAGGTGATGGACGATAATAACATCGGTGAATGTGATTTTATCATCTTGTCGCTGTACCCTGCTGCCACCATTGATTTTATGGAAAAAAAGGCGCACCTGTTCAAAAAGGGGTGTCTGGTGATGGACTTTTGCGGAACTAAAAGAATGGTGTGCAAGGCGGGCTTTGAGTTGGCGGAGAAGCACGGATTTATCTTTGTCGGCGGCCACCCCATGGCGGGTACTCAGTATTCGGGCCTTAAAAATGCCAAGGCCACAATGTTCAAGGGCGCCTCGATAATATTGGTGCCTCCGAAGTTTGACGACATTGCCCTCCTCGAAAAGGTGAAGCGACACCTTGAACCGCTGGGCTTCGGAAAGCTTAACGTCACCCATGCAGATTACCATGACGCAGAAATTGCCTTTACGTCACAGCTTTGTCACGTGGTTTCAAATGCTTTTGTAAAAAGTCCTTCGGCACAGCTCCACAAGGGCTATTCCGCAGGAAGCTACAGAGACCTTACCCGTGTTGCGTGGCTTAACGAAAAGATGTGGACGGAGCTTTTTCTTGAAAACGGCGACAATCTATTAAAGGAACTTGACATTATTATAAATTCACTTAACGAGTACAGAGACGCCTTGGCGGCGGAGGATGCAGAAAAGCTTGAAGAGCTTCTTCGTCAGGGCAGAATATGCAAGGAGCGTGCGGACGGCTGATGACTACCATTCACGTTGACAGTTCAAAAAAATATGACGTAATAATTGACGGCGGCCTGCTTTCAAGGTGCGGCGAGATAATAAGGGACACCTGCGGAGGAAATATTGCGGTGATAGTATCCGACGATAACGTTTTTGCCCTTTACGGCATGGACCTTACGAGCCGGTTGGAGCAAAACGGATACGACGTAAAATCCTTTGTAATAGAGCACGGAGAGAAGTCCAAGAACACCGAAAATCTGGTTGAGCTCCTGAGATTTCTTGCACAGAACAACGTTTCAAGAAGCGACGTTATCTGTACCCTTGGCGGCGGCGTTGTGGGAGACTTCGGCGCGTTGGCGGCAGGAATGTTCAACCGTGGTATGCCATTGGCGGCAATACCTACGTCACTGCTTGCTATGGTGGACTCCTCTGTGGGCGGAAAGACCGCTGTGGACCTTCCCGAGGGCAAAAACCTTGTGGGAATGTTCTACCAGCCTGACGTGGTACTTTGTGATTATGAGCTTCTGGGGACTCTTTCCCCTGAGTTTTTCGCAGACGGCATGGCAGAGGTAATAAAGTACGGAGTGATCTCCAGCGAGAGCCTTTTTGAGACCCTTGAAAGCAGCGACGGCGAGGATATCAGAAGCCTCAGGGATAAAGACCTTGTGGAAAAGATAATCGGTGAGTGCGTTGCCATAAAAAGGGACATCGTAGGAGAGGACGAGCTTGACAAGGGCATTCGCCAGCTTCTCAATTTCGGTCACACCATTGCCCACGGTATTGAACAGCAAAGCGGCTACACCATTTTCCACGGCAATGCGGTGGCATCCGGTATGGTTTCCATATCAAGGGCTTATGCGGCAATGGGTAAGTGCCAACCCTCAGTTCCTGAGAGAATTGAGGCAGTGGTGAAAAAATACGGCCTTCCTTCGGAGCTTCCCTTTGAGCCTGCGGCACTTTCAAATGCGGCAATACACGACAAGAAACGCATGGGAAAGAACATTACCGTGGTAGTTCCTGAAAAAATAGGCCACGGAGTGCTTGAAAAAATTCCCGTGGAGAAAATGATTGAATATATCGGGGTGAAAAAATGACTGTTACCATAAAAAAAGGCGGCGTTCTGAAAGGCAACGTGTCTGTCTGCGCTTCGAAATCCGAGGCTCACAGATTGCTGATATGCGCTTTTCTGAGCTTTGCCCGGACCGAAATAATCTGCAAGGAATTGTCTGAGGACATTGAGGCTACCGCTGATTGCATAAGAGCGGCAGGGGCTTCGGTGAGCTTTGAAAACGGCGTAATTACCGTGGATTCTTCCGGAGCAAGAGATTATTTTGAAAATGCACCCGTAACCCTTGATTGCAACGAAAGCGGTTCTACATTGAGATTCATTATCCCCGTAATGTGCGCTCTCGGAATCGACTGTACCTTTACAGGAAGGGGCAGACTCCCTGAGAGAACCAACAGACCCCTCATTGAGGTCTTGTCGGAAAAGGGCTGCAGCTTTGACAAAGAGGACGGACTTCCCCTCAGGACACAAGGACAGCTTGCAAGCGGTGTTTACGAAATACCCGGCAATATCTCTTCACAATATATCAGCGGCCTGCTTTTTGCTTTGCCGCTTCTTTCCGGGGACAGCCTGATTAAAATAACGGGAACCATTGAGTCAAAGCCCTACATAATGATAACCCTTGAAGCTCTGGAGAAGTTCGGCATCAGGGCGGAGTTTTCCCGGGAGCGTTCCCAGATCCTTGTCAAAGGGGGGCAGAAGTACGTATCTCCCGGAAAGGTGAAGGTCTGCGGCGACTGGTCCAACGGAGCTTTCTGGCTGGTAGCCTCCGAGCTTACCAAAGGAAACGTCACCTGCGACAATCTCTCCCTTCCCACGAAGCAGGGGGATTCGGAGATCATTAATATCATAGAGATATTGAAGGCGCGCCGGCAATGTGTTAAAATCAATGCAAGCCAATTTCCCGACCTTGTGCCGATAATATCGGTAATGGCGGCGGCCGGAAACGGCAAGACCGTTGTGTGGGGCGCGGAAAGACTTAAAATAAAAGAGAGCAACAGAATTGAAAGCGTTGTAAATATGATAAAGGCCCTTGGGGGCAATGCCGTTGAAACAGAGGACGGCATTATCGTGGAGGGAAGCGGAAGCCTTAAAGGCGGCGTGGTTAATGCCTTTGGCGATCACAGAATAGTGATGAGCGCGGCGGTGGCTTCGATTATATGTGACGGCGACGTTGCCATAAAGGGCGCAGAGGCCGTGCGGAAATCCTACCCCACGTTTTTTGATGAATTTGAGCTTCTGGGTGGAAATATAGAGAGGAGCGATACGTAAAATGGCGTCAATTATCGGAGATAATTTCAAGGTTTCAATATTCGGCCAATCCCACGGCGAGGCCATCGGAACCGTTATAGACGGTTTCCCTGCAGGCTTTTCCGTTGACGTAGAAAAATTGCAGAATTTCCTTAATACAAGAGCTCCGGGAGGTCATCTTGCTACACCTCGCAAGGAGGCTGACAAGGTGGAATTTCTTTCGGGAATCGTTGATGGAGTGCTTTGCGGAGCACCTTTGGCGGCGATTATAAGAAACACCAATACCCGTTCAGGAGATTACAAGGAGCTTATGGACGTGCCCCGTCCCGGTCACGCAGATTTTACAGCCCGGATAAAATACGGCGGAGCGCAGGACGTGCGAGGCGGCGGCCACTTTTCGGGAAGACTTACGGCGCCCCTTTGTATTGCAGGAGGCATTGCCCGCCAGATACTTGAGGCCCAAGGCATTAAGGTCTACGCAAGGATAAAGCAGATAGGCTCTGCGAAGGACAGCCCTTTTTCAGAGTTCCCCGATGAGAAAAAGATGGAGGCGCTTGACGGCGCTTGCTATCCCGTGTACGGCGGCGAGAGCGTGGCGGAGAAAATGATGGCGGAGATAGAGGCGGCGAGAAATGACCTTGATTCGGTAGGCGGCATTATCGAGTGCGCCGTGTTCGGACTTCCGGCAGGCCTTGGAGAGCCTATGTTTGACGGCGCAGAGGGCGTTATCTCAAAAGTGGTTTTCGGCATACCTGCCGTTAAGGGAATTGAGTTCGGAAGCGGTTTTTCAGGCAGCGCAATGAGAGGTTCTGAAAACAACGACCCCTTTTATTACGACAATGACGGAAACGTAAAAACTGCCACGAACAACCACGGCGGTATTTTGGGCGGAATTACCAGCGGAATGCCCCTGTATTTCAGCGTTGCAATAAAGCCTACGCCTTCTATTGCAAAGACTCAGCAAAGTATCAGTTTTTCAAATAAAGAGAATACAGAGCTTAACGTTAAGGGCCGCCACGACCCTTGTATCGTGGCAAGAGCCGTTCCCTGCGTTATTTCCGCGGCGGCGTTGGCGGTTTATGATATGGTGAAAAAGGCTGATTTTAAGAGTAAATCAAAGTTTTAACAGAGCGTTAATCAAAAAGGAGAGAAAAAAGAAAATGGGTATCGAAGATTTAAGAGCAAAAATTGACGAAATAGACAGAGAAGTCGTTGAGCTTTTCAACAAAAGAATGCAGGTTTCAGCAGAGATTGCAAAGGACAAAAAAGAGACGGGAAAGGCTGTTTTTGACCCTGCCCGCGAAAGAGCGCTCCTTGCAAAGGTAGCGGAGTTGGCAGGCCCTGAGACGGAGCAGTACGCCATTGGCCTGTACTCACTCATTATGGAGCTCAGCAAGTCCTATCAGCACAAGATTTTATACCCCACCTCAAACCTTGCAGACAAGGTGGCGGCTGCTCTTGACAACACCGACAAGATATTCCCCAAGAGGGCAATGGTTGCTTGCCAGGGCGTTGAGGGAGCAAATTCTCAGATTGCCTGCGAAAAGCTTTTCCAGCTTCCCAACATTATGTATTTCAACAATTTTGAAGGCGTGTTCAGCGCAGTTGAGATGGGCCTTTGCAAATACGGCGTTCTTCCCTTGGAGAACAGCATTGCCGGCTCCGTAAACAAGATTTACGACCTTATGATCAAGCACAATTTCTCCATTGTACGAAGCACGAGAATTAAAGTGGACCACAACCTCCTTGCAAAGAAGGGCACGAAGCTTTCCGACATCAAGGAGATATTCTCTCACGACCACGCTATAAATCAATGCACAGAGTTCCTGAAAGGTCTTAAAAACGTGAAAGTCACCGTTTGCGAGAACACAGCCGTTGCGGCAAGAATGGTGGCAGAGTCCGACAGAACAGACATTGCGGCCCTTTCTTCAAGAGCCTGCATAAATCTTTACGACCTTGAATGCCTTGCGGAATCCGTGCAGGACAACGGCAACAATTACACAAGATTTATTTGTATTTCAAAGGATCTGGAGATCTACCCCGGCGCGGACCGCACCAGTATAATGGTGGTAACCTCTCACCGCCCCGGCGCACTTTACAGAATAATGTCAAAGTTCAACGCAATGGGCCTGAACCTTCTGAAAATCGAGAGCCGTCCTCTGCCTGACAGAGATTTCGAGTTCTCCTTCTACTTTGACTTTGAGGCATCCGTTTATTCAAAGGATTTCGGCAACATGCTCTCAGAGCTTGAAAACAGCGTTGAAGATTTCCGCTATTTCGGAACGTATTCAGAGTTAGTTTAATGTGTGACAGGGGGCAGACCCCTGTCACGGAAATTTTTGTGTGACAAGGGACACAGCAACCGAAGTTTTTGTCAGGTTTTGGCGTGTGTCCCCTGTCACACTCTGAAAAACGTGACAAGGGGCTGCCCCCTGTCACACATGCCTGAATTCGGAGAAGTGAAATTATGGACGACGTAAAAAATGAAAAAGACCTTGTTTGCGGTCTTTTGGGAAGAAAATTGGGACACACCTTTTCGCCCCTCATTCACAAGGCGGCAGGGGAGTACAGCTATGGCATCTTTGAGCGTGAGCCTGAGGAAGTTGCAGACTTTTTCAAGAACGGCAATTACGATGCCATCAACGTTACCGTGCCCTATAAGATTGACGCTTTGAATGCCTGTCAGGTGTTGTCGGAGGAGGCCCGGGCTATCGGCGCCGTTAATACGGTGGTTCGGAAAGAGGGCAAGCTGTATGGGTACAACACTGATTATTTCGGCTTTGTGTATATGCTTGAGAAAGCGGGTGTGTCGCCTTTTGGCAAGAAATGTCTTGTTCCGGGAAGCGGCGGCGCGTCGAAAACCGTTGTTGCAGCGCTGTCAAGGCTGGGGGCAGAGTCTGTATCCGTGGTTTCACGAAGCGGCGACGTCAACTACGACAACGTGTACGAAAAGTGCAAGGACGTAGAAATTATCGTAAATACCACCCCTGTAGGAATGTTTCCTGACGTCAATAAAAAGCCCTTGGATATAAGCAAATTTGCATCCTGCGAGTTTGTGGGTGACGTTATTTACAACCCTTCGGTGACAAGGATTTTATACGAGGCCCAAAGGCTCGGAATTAAAACAGCCAACGGTCTTGATATGCTTGTGGCCCAGGGTGTGAAGGCAAGCGCTTTTTTCACGGGCAGAGACGAAATGAAGTCGGAATTGATACCTGAAATATGCGCTGAGGTAAAGAAAAAGACCGTCAATATCGTGCTTGTCGGTATGCCGGGCTGCGGCAAGTCCAGCGTGGGACGTCTTCTTGCACAAAAACTGGGCAGAGAATTCGTGGATATTGACAAAGAGATTGAAAAAAGACAAAATTGTACTGTGCCTGAAATTTTTGCAAGGGGCGGCGAGGAGGAATTCCGCCGCATTGAAACGGAGGTTACGGAGGACGTCTGCAAGAGAAGCGGCCTTGTTATTGCAACGGGCGGCGGCGTTGTGACACGTCCCGAAAATCAATTTTCCCTTAAATGCAACGGTTTTACGGTATACTTGAAAAGAGATATTGAAAGCCTCTCCACAGACGGACGGCCTCTGTCTGCCGCTAAGGGCAGAGAAAAGCTTTTCAGCGAGAGAAAGCATCTTTACGAGGGCTGGGGCGATATTACCGCCGATAACAACGGCGAAATAGAGGCTTGTGTTTCCTCAATAACGTCGTCTTTTGACGAATTTCTGACACAAAAGTAAAGTTTTGGAAGATAACAGACAAGTTACAACTCACAATTTACAATTAACGCAAGGAGCAATATTACCATGACGAAGCAAAGAAGTTTTTACATATACACCCTTGGGTGCAAGGTAAACCGCTGCGAATCTGAGGCGGTTTCGGACCTTCTTTGCGATTCGGGACGCTATTTTGCCCTGACTGACGATGAAAAGTACAGGGCCGACATAAGCATTATCAACTCCTGCATGGTTACCGAGGAGAGCGAAAAGAAGGCCCGGAAGATAATGCGCCGCATAAAAAGAGAAAATCCTGACACGATGATTTTGCTTTGCGGATGTATCCCTCAGGCAGCACCGGAAAAGGCGGCGTCAATGGGGGCGGACGTTATTTGCGGCAATAAAAACAGACGGAAGATTTTGTCATTAATTGACGAGTTTTTTGAGGCTAAAGAAAAAACTTTTATTAACGGCGTAGAACCACACCTTAAAGGCGACAAATTCGAGCTTTTAGCACCGAAAATTTACAAAAAACTGACCCGTGCAAACCTTAAAATTCAGGACGGCTGCAACCGTTTCTGCGCTTATTGCATTATCCCGTACGCAAGAGGCGACCTGCGCTCCCTTCCTTTGGAGGAGGTCTATGCTCAGGCAAAAGCGCTGGTTGACAGCGGACACCGTGAAATTGTTTTAAACGGCATCAATTTAGGCCTTTACGGCGAGGACAGCGGCACAACCCTTGCGGAAGCAGTAAAAAAAGTGTCTGAGGCAGGGGCGGAGCGCATAAGGCTTGGCTCTCTGGAGGTGGACCTTCTCACCGAGGAACTTCTCAGGGCTCTTTCTGAGATCAAGGGCTTCTGTCCGCACTTTCACGCGTCTTTGCAATCCGGCTCCGATAACGTTCTTAAAAGAATGAACCGCCGCTACACCAAGGCGGAATATACTGAAATTATCGGCAACGTCAGGAAAATTTTCCGGAATGCTTCCATCACCACTGATATTATCGTGGGCTTCGAGGGAGAGACCGAGGAAGAATTTGCTGAGAGTGTGGAGTTTTGTCGGGAAATAGGATTTTTAAAGATTCATGTTTTCCCTTACTCAATGAGGGAGGGCACTGAGGCCGCTAAAAGCAAGGCCCAGATACCCGATAATATAAAAAAGCGAAGAGCGGCGCGCATGGCAGAGGTGGGCGCAGAGCTTTACGAAAAATATTGCGCTTCACAGGTGGGCAAGACGTTAAGGGTTCTTTTCGAGACCTACGAAAACGGATGCTGGCTGGGCCACTCTGAGAATTTTGTTTACGTCAAGGTACGTACCGACGAGGATCTGAAGAACACGGTGCGGGACGTTGTTATCGTCGATTGCCAATGGGGCAGGGGCGAGGACACAGTGCCCGAAGGAAGGCTTGTGTAATACAAAACTTTTAAACTTTTTGTGGGCTGTAAAAAACAGCCCCTTTTTTTATGCTGAACCACAGCATCTGACGCTGTAGGTGCAAAAAAGTGTTGATAAGTGGAGCCACAGCGTCTGACGCTGTGGCTCACTGTCAATAAAAAATGAGTCAGGGACCTGCCCCCTGACTCATTTTCCCTTGCAAAAAACACCGGAAAGTGGTACTATTTTCGTATGGTGGGGGACGTGTTTCCCTTGCCGAAAATCCGGGCCGTAAGGGCCGAGAGGAATTGAAAATGGAAGAATTCAGATTGCAAAAATTTCTTGCCGCCGCAGGTGTGGCATCAAGACGCGCTTCGGAGGTCATTATTGCCGAGGGCAGAGTGTGGGTCAACGGAAAAAGAGTTACCGACCCTGCCGTAAAAGTTACCCAGAAGGACAGGGTGACGGTGGACGGAAAGCCTGTGAGAATTGCCAGAACCAAGGTATATATAATGATGAACAAACCCTTGTCGGTTATTTCTTCGGCAAGCGATGACAGAGAGAGGAAATGCGTGGTTGACCTTGTGGATATGCCGGATGTGAGGCTTTTCCCCGTGGGAAGGCTTGACTACGACACGTCAGGTCTTATCTTGCTCACCAATGACGGTGACTTTATGCAGAGAATTACCCATCCTTCCTTTGAAATCTGGAAGACCTACGAGGCTGTTGTGAAGGGTACTCCCAAGGAGTCCGAACTTAAAAAGCTTCGCGAGGGTGTTGAGCTGGAAGACGGAATGACACTTCCTGCCCATGCAGACGTTGTGGGCTACAAGGGGAATAATGCCATTGTGGAGATAACCATCCGGGAGGGCAGAAACCGTCAGGTAAGACGTATGCTGGAAAAGATAAATCACCCCGTTATCGCCCTTAAAAGAACCCAGCTGGGCGGCCTTAACGTAGGCGCGCTTAAAGAGGGCGAGTGGCGAAATTTAAAAAGGGCTGATTTTGAGGCGCTTTTCGGAAGGACAGAGGCCAAGGAGTACGGATATGTGTGAGAAAGATATGCTGCTCCATATATGTTGCGGCCCTTGCAGTATGTTCGTAATTGACGATCTGCGTGAGTATTTCGGCCGGGACTACGGTATATGGGGCTTGTACGCAAACCCAAATATTCACCCCTACGAGGAATTTCTGAGAAGACTTGAAAACGCCGACAAGGCTTGCGCCATAAAGGGAATCCCTTTGAGCGTTATCACTGATTTTGAACAGGAACGCTGGGAGTTTTTTGAGGGAGAACAAAAGGACCGTTGCAAAATGTGTTATCGTATCAGAATGGATATGGCGGCGCGGTTTGCGGCAGAAAACGGTTTCAGGAAATTTTCCACCACGCTTCTGGTGAGCCCTTATCAGAACCACGAGGAAATAAAGCTTGCAGGGGAAGAGGCGGCGAAACGCTACGGCGTTGAGTTTTTCTACAGAGACTACAGCGTGGGCTTCCGAGAGGGACAAAGACAGGCGAGAGAGGCAGGACTTTACAGACAGAAGTATTGCGGCTGCTTGCCCTCCAAGGAATATAAATAAATACAAATAATTTAACAAAACAGAAGGCTTATTAACAGGAGGCTTTTGAAATTATGGACAATGAAATTTTAAGTGAAGAACCCGAGGAGACAACTCCCGATAATATTACCGAGGAAGCTTCTGCGTTGGAGGAACTTTCCGAACCGGAAGAACTTTCAGAAGAAATCCCTGAAACCAACGGTTTTAAGCGCTTTTTAAAGGCCGAAAGGGGAAAAAGTAAGGAAGAGACGACAATGTTTTTTGCAAGAGAGATACTCAGCTGGGTAATTATTGTGTTCTCGGCGTTTTTCCTTGCAATTGTCATCAATATGTATATTCTGAGAGTCAGCAACGTTGTGGGCAAGTCTATGTGCAATACCTATCAGGGCGGAGAGAGAGTCGTGCTTTCTAAATTGCCGTATATATTCGGAGAGCCGCAGCGCGGGGACATTATTATTTTTGACTCCAGCCTGGAAGAAAAAAACTTTTTTGAAGGCTTTGCTGAATCCTGCAGCTCCAATATGCTGACGCAGATGTTTATGGACGAAGAAAAGAAATCTGAGGTCATCGCAAGATATTATATAAAGAGAATTGTGGCTGTAGAGGGCGACACCATTTCAATAAAAGATAATCAGGTGTACCTGAATGGCGAGTTGCTTGACGAAACGTATCTCAGCGATGACATTACCGCAGATTACAGACTCTACGAAGGAATGTCCTGGACTGTGGGAAAAGACGAGGTGTTCGTTATGGGTGACAACAGAGCCTATCTTATGAGCAGGGATAGCCGCGACATAGGTTGCGTGCCCGTGGGTTGCATTCTCGGAAAAGTAATAATTGATTAATATTTCAAAAGGCGGTTTTCATTATGAAGAAGATAAAAATTGCGGCGGCAACAGAAAATAAAAACAAGCTTCGCGAATTTAAAGAAATATTTAGTGAGATGGGCTTTGACGCGGAGGTTTTTTCTGCAAGAGAGCTGGGCATGGGGGAGTTTCCTCCGGAGGATGCCGACTCCTTTGACGGCAATGCCGCTATTAAAGCAAAGGCGCTGCACAACCATTTAAAGGCCAACGGCCACGGTGATTACGTTGTGCTGGCAGACGATTCAGGAATTACCGCAGAGGCATTAGGCGGCGCTCCCGGCGTTTATTCCGCAAGGTACGCAGGGGAAAATGCCACGGACGATGAAAACCTTGACAAGCTTCTCGAAGAGCTTGAAAAGACAGGTGACAAAGAACGAAAAGGCGCTTACGTGTGCGTTATTTGCGCGGTAATGCCTGAGGGCAACGTTCTTTTTGAGGAAGGCCGTATGGAGGGCGTTATCGTGAGAGAAAGAGTAGGCACGGGCGGTTTTGGCTACGACCCTGTTTTCTTTACAGAGGTTTACGGAAAGACCGCGGCCCAGCTTACCCCTGAGCAGAAAAATGCTATTAGCCACAGAGGTATTGCCCTGAGAAATATGTGCAAAAGAATTCTGGAGATATAAGTTATGGGAATGAATATAGTTCTGGTAGAGCCTGAAATTCCGCAGAACACGGGAAATATCGTAAGAACCTGCGGCGGCGTAGGGGCGACACTTCATCTGGTAAGGCCTCTGGGCTTTTCCGTTGAGGATAAATATCTTAAAAGAGCAGGCCTTGACTATTGGCATCTGGTGGATATCCGCTATTACGACAGCGTTGACGAGGTGCTTAAATATCAGCAGGAAAATTTTCCTGAGGCGGTGAACTATTTTTGCTCTACAAAGGCGAAAAAGGCTCACTCAGAGGTTGAATTCAAAGACGGAGATTTTCTTTTCTTCGGAAAAGAAACCAAGGGACTTCCCGAGGACCTGATTTTTGCGAATTATGAAACTGCTATAAGAATTCCTATGCGGGACGATTTCAGGTCACTGAACCTTTCAAATGCAGTGGCAATTATAGTGTATGAGGCCATGAGACAGCAGGGCTATCCGGAGATGTTTTAAAGGCGGGTCAGAAAATGATAAAGGAAAATTATTTCAGCAAAAAGTTATCCTGCGGCAGCGTATTGGACTATTCGGCGGAGTTTTTCAGGGGCAATCTGAAACCCCTTGTAATAATGACGCTTATTTTTCACGCGCCGATAATGGCGGTTTGCTACGCATTGATGAGTCCGTCAATGTTGTATAACAACATCATGACAGATTATGCGGACGACAGCACCCTTGACGTTATGATGATATCGGTGCTTCTTACGTATCTGGGCTACGGAATAATGATGCTTTATCATTCGACGCTCTATTTTGCATACGCAGGAGGCGTCACGAAATTTACCTACGAAAAGATCGTTAACGGCGAAACAATGAAGACCGGCAAGGCTTTGAAATTCGGTTTTAAGAAATTCGGCTGGATGATCTTGTATCAGTTTATATTGATTTTTGCTTTGCAGGCGGTAATAATAGCTCTTTATTTTATTATTGCAATCGTCGCTTTAATAACTGTATTTTCGCCTGTGGTAGCAACCTTTTTTGAGTCAATGGCGGACAATCCCGTTGCTTTGGTAGTGGTTATACTCCTTTTAGTGTTGGGAATTGTCGCAGTGATTTTGTATTTTTCCGTGAGACTGTCCCTGGTGCTTCCTGCTATAATGATTGACAATTGTGATTGCATCACGGCGATAAAGCGCTCTTTTAGTCTTACGAAAAAAAGAGTTTTCAGGACGTTCTGGACAGCCGCTTTGGGAACCTACGTCATAAATCTTGCATCATCTGCGCTGACGGCTATAGCATCACTGTTCGTGCTTTTTGAGGGAAGTCTTGTATCAAGGATATGTTACGGTGTTTCAGGCGGCATAAGTACCCTTGTAACGCCTCTCGTCTTTATTATACCCACCATAATATTCATTAACGCGAAGAAACAGAACGGCGACATCGACTTTGAACAGCGTATCAAGGAGGTGTGACCGCTTTGTACGAGAATGCCAGGCAGGACGCAGAAAAAATAATTGACGAGGTGCTGACAAGGGAGGACTTTGCGGAGAAGCCTGCGGCAGACCTCAGTTGGCTTGAAAAAATACTTGACGATATCTCTCAGTTTCGTCAGAAAATCATGGAAAAAATCTGGGAGCTTATTGAAAAGTTTATAAAATGGCTTTATGACGTTTTCGGCATTTCCGGGGGGGATTCCATACAGCCGGGCGGAGCGAGCATTATAAAAACCATTGCTATAATTCTTATCGTTCTGGTCTCGGTGGCAATAATATTTACGGTAACGGTGCTTGTTATCCGTGTGGTGAAAAAAAGCAAGGAATACAAAAACCTTGACGGAGATACCTTCGAGGAGGAACTGGAGGCCTATTCCAACGACAGCGACACCCCTTATCAGAGGGCAAAGCAGCTTGAGGCGGAGGGCGATTACCGCGGAGCATTCAGATATCTTTACATATCCCTCTTGGCGTCAATGAGCGTGGCAGGCATTATCGTGATACACCACTCAAAGACCAACAGACGATACCTGAGAGAAATAAAGAATAATTACGAAGCGGCGTGGAAAATTGCCGCGGAGTTTACGGAGTGGTTTAACCTGAGCTGGTACGGAAGACGGACTGTTGACTGCGAAGCTATCAGCGATTGGTTTAAGAAATACGACGAAGTGAAATCATTGATCAAAAACTTTTCCTCCGGGACGGCGAAAGCAGAGGAGGTGGAGAAGTCGTGAAAGAAAAAAGACAATTATCAGACGTTGCAAAAACAGTGATACTTCTCCTTTGCTGCGTGGTGGCATTTATAATATTTACGGGACGTCTTGCCAATGAAGAGGATGGCTATCAGGACGTTTTTGACTCATCCTATTCATATAAAGACAACGGAACACTGGCCCTTTACTACGGCGCAGAGGAGATGGGAAAGGCATACGGGTTCACGGTTTCACGAAATGCGAAGCCTTCCAGATTCCTTGAAGAAAAAAGCATTGTGGTGAGCTTTAACAATGACCATTCCACAGATGTTTTTGAATATGAAAACGTGACGGAAAATATAAAAGCAGGAAGCATATATCTCTCCGTGGGAAGCTTTCTGAATGCTAAATATGACAATAATTTCGTTGCTGTGACACCTGATTTTTACGCAGAAAACAGGGATAACTTCACGAGTCAATGGACCTTTCTCAGCCACAAGGACAGCCCGGACGGCGGATTGTACATAGAGTGCAAGCCCGGCGGCTCCTGGAAAAACGGTGAGGTAAAAAAGGACAGCGGGTTTGCGGAAGAGTTTCTCGTAATGCTTTCCTTCCTTTCAAAGGAGTACGGTGCGAAGCAGGTAATGTTCAACGAATATTACAACGGAATTATAGAGGACACCTCCGTTGATATTCTGACGTTAGGGTTCGTGCTTTTTCTGACGCAGGCAGGCATTGCTCTTGTTTTGTTGATGATTGCCATTGCCAAGAGATTCGGCGCTCCCCGTGTGGAGTATTCTACGGTGAAGCGTGACGAAAACGAAAACGTGTATGCGGTGGCATCGCTTTATCAGAGGACAAACTCCTTTGACGTGGTGTTCGACATAAATATGGAGTTGTTGCTATCTGACCTTGGAAAAACATTGGGGGCAATAAACAGTGAGCTTCACAATTATGACTATATAATTGAGCTTGCAAAGGAATGCGGCGCAGAGGCATCCTTGGCAGGGTATGCAGAGCTTGCCAAGACCTACAGAAAGCAAAATAAAAAAATAAAGAATAAAAAAGATCTGAGCAGAAAACTTAATATGATTCAGAATTTAAGGAGGAAATTAAGCGATGGATAATATGATTGTAAAGGACAAATCCGACAGAATTATCAGCGAGATGGAAAAGGTAGTTCTGGGACAGAGAGATTTTGTAAAGTACGTCGTAATTGCATTTCTTGCAGAGGGACATCTTCTTATGGAGGGCGTTCCGGGACTGGGAAAAACCCTTACCGCCAAGGCTCTTGCCAAGGTGCTTGGGTATGATTGCAAGCGTGTGTCATTTACGCCTGACCTTATGCCTTCCGATATTGTGGGTACAAAGGTTTTCAACCTGAAGGACACGGAGTTTCACTTGAAAAAAGGCCCTGTTTTCACAAACGTGCTGTTGGCAGACGAGATCAACAGAACACCGCCCAAGACTCAGGCGGCGCTTCTGGAGGCAATGGAGGAGGGGTCTGTAACCATTGACGGTGAGACAATGGAGCTTCCTTATCCCTTCTTCGTTATCGCCACCCAGAACCCTGTGGAGTACGAGGGAACGTATCCTCTCCCTGAGGCTCAGGTAGACCGTTTTCTGATGAAGCTCAATATGGACTATTTTTCACAGGAGGACGAAAATTCCCTGCTGAAAAAGTATTGCGGTGAGTTTTCAGGCTCCCATGCGGCAGTAGAGGATTTGGAGAGTGTAATCACTCCTGAGGAACTGGCTGCCTGCAAAAAAAAAATTGCCAATATTATCGTAAACGATGAAATTATTAATTATATCACGTCAATCGTTTCTGCCACCAGAAAGTCGCCGGCAGTGCTTCTGGGAGCCTCTCCGAGAGCATCTATTGCATTGCTTCTTTGCGCAAAGACTCTGGCGGCAATGTCAGGCAGAGATTTTGTAACCCCTGAGGACGTGGTGGACGTAGCTCTTCCCGTGCTTCGCCACAGGGTGATATTGAAGCCTGAGGCAGGCATTGACGACAAAAACATTGACACAGTGCTTAAATCAATTATCGGAAAGGTTCAGGTGCCTAGATAATGGGAGTAAACAAGCTGGCCGCGGTGTATGCAGCCGTCGGCGCGGTTCTGATTTTAATATCGGGTTTTGCATCGGAGACTCTTGCAGCGCTGATGTTTGTCCTTGTGAATTTTCTGCTGTTGGTGCTTTTTGCGGCGGACTATATTATCACGCCCTCTTTAAAGCATTTCAGCGCCGAGAGGGTACTTGACCTGAACTTGTCCTTGTCGGCAGAAAACACTGTAGAGATAATCGTGAGGAACAACAGCGACAAGGCTGTGACCGTAAGGGTAAGGGACGACGTGCCGGAGCATTTTTTGTCAAGTGACGTGTCCGCCCACAGGGTGAAGATATCTGCCAAGGGTTATCACACCTTTACGTATACGGTGACACCGCTGAAAAGAGGCGCCTATTTCTTTCCGGCAATTCACCTGAAGGTTTACGGCCTGCTGGGCCTTTGCACCAAGCAAAAGAAATTCGTTACGGACACCAATTATCGTGTGTATCCCAATATGAAGGATATTACTAAGTACAGACTCAACTCCGTAAACAAGAACATGTTCCTTTCGGGAATAAAAAGACTCCGCACGGTGGCAAACGGCGGAGAGTTCAACAGCCTTCGCGAGTACACCTCTGAGGACCCGTACAACATTATCAACTGGAATGCCACCTCAAGGCGCGGAGAGCTTATCGTAAACACCTATACGCCGGAGAAAAACCAGCATGTTTACGTGATGATGGACTCCAGCCGTGTAATGAACAGCGAAATTGATTACATAAAGAAGCTTGACTACTCTATTAACGCCTGTTTTTTGCTGGCAGATTACTGTATAAGGGGCGGCGACAATATCGGTCTTACGGTTTTTGACAGAACGGTACAGCGTTTCGTACACGCAGGAAAGGGTCAGGCGCAGATGGACGTCCTTGCCCGGTCGCTTTACGACGTTGAGTGCTCGGAGACCTCCGCGAATTACGACAATGCCTTTATTGCCTTTAATTCAGCGGTAAAGAGAAGGTCGCTGGTATTTATTTTCACGGAGCTTTTCAATGCAGACGAGGCGGCAAGGTTTGCGGCATCGGTTAAGAAGCACATGGGGAAGCACCTTGTGTTTACAATCACCATAAACAACCCTAAGCAAAAGGCGTTGGCAGAGGGCGAGGCAGAAAACGAAAAGGATATTTACGTAAAGGCTGCCGCAATTAAATTTATGCAGGACAGAAGAAAAATAAAGAATATTCTGAGAGGCGCAGGAATTATGAATTCCGACGTTGACCCTGACAAGCTTTCCTTGTCGGTAGTGGCCCATTATCTTGACGTGAAGAAGTCGGGGCTTTTGTAATTTTCAGGAAGAAACAGAGCGAGGAGCGTAGGTTATGACAGACCTTAGAAAAATTGCTAAAATTGAGACACACGAAAACGTTACCATAGAATATGAAACGGCAAACGTAGGTACAAGACTCATGGCGTACATTATCGACCAGATTGTAATGTACGGTTCGATTATCCTTTTGTGCCTTGGGGTCGTGCTTGCTTTCAGGGAGCAAGCAGTCACTTTTGTTACTCGTCTGGAGGTTGACGAGGGACTTGTAACAGCGCTGGTAATTATTCTCCTGATTCTTTTTCTGGTGCAATATTTTTATTTCGTGTTTTTTGAGTGTGTCACGAAAGGCAGATCTCCCGGAAAGGCGTTAATGAAGCTCCGCGTAATCTCTGTGACCGGAGAGCCTGAAACTTTTCTTATGTCAGTTGTGAGAAACTTTTTCAGAATTGCTGACGAGCTTCCTGCCGGCAACTGTCTGGGTGGCATTCTGGTATTTTTTAGTAAAAAATCTCAGCGTCTGGGAGATAAGATTGCAAACACAATGGTGGTTAAAGAGGCCAACCTGAAGAAGTTTTCCAAAATGCTTGATGAATTCATTGAAGAAAGCGAAAAGGAAGAGGAAACGGATGACTTTGAGGCGGTGGAGGCCGTGATTTCTGAGTCCCTGCAGGAAGGCAAGGAGTTTGAAGCGGAGAAGGAGCTTCTGGCAGAATATATGCTCAGAAGAGATCGTTATCGCAAATTTGAAAAAGATGAGTACGATATGCTTTTTGTGAAAAAGTATTCTTCAAAGCTTCGTGAGACCTATGGATATGACGGATTTACGTTAAAAAAGGATCAGATACTTCCGATGCTTACGGCGCTCAATGAGTGTTCCGCTTCCGCAGAGGAGGTAAACGAAACGTTTACCAAGTATGCAGTTCCGAAAGAGGAGGTGGCAAGCGTTGAGCAAGTCGAAGACGTCGGCGGCGAAAACTGAGGGTGTCTTGGAGAAAAAGCAATTCATAAGCGAAAATGCCCCGCACTGGAAGAAGCTGGCAACGCAAACAAAAAAATTCAAAAAGAGTTTTTTCAGGCCCACAAAGGCGCAGGTTGATGAATATATTATCCTGTACAACACGGTGTCAAATCATCTTGCCTACAGCCGCACTTATTACGGCGAGGACCAGACGACCCAATACCTCAATAAGCTTCTGGGCTCTGCCCACGCAGTTATCTACGCAGAGAAAAAGACTCCCTTTTCGGCATTTTTCAATTTCTTTGCAGAGGGCTTTCCGCTGCTTTTCAGAAAACATATAAAAATATTTACGATATCCACGCTGGCCTTCGTTCTGGCAGGGCTGGTGGCGTTCATATTTACGGCAATTGACGTTGAAAACGCGCTGGCTTTTATTGACGGCAGTACAATAAACAATCTGAGAGCCGAGGGGCAATACGACAGCTTCGTTTTTGAAATGAATTTGCTTCAGAACGTTATGATAGGCACCAATAACATAAAAGTGTGTATCCTTGCATTCGTTTTAGGGTTCACGCTGGGAATAGGAACTCTGTACGTGCTGATCACAAACGGTATCAACGTAGGCGTGCTGGCGGCAATATATTTTAAAAAGGGGCAGAGCTTGTTTTTCTGGTCGTTAATTGTTCCCCACGGAGTGCCTGAGCTTTTCGCAATATTCCTTTCAGGGGCGGCCGGTCTGATTATAGGGTATTCCCTTATAAATCCGAAGAGGTTGTCAAGGAAGGATTCGTTCATAGTGGCGGCAAGAGATGCGGGAAAGCTTTTGCTGGGGTGCATACCCATACTTATTATCGCGGCGTTAATAGAAGGTTTCTTTACACCTCTTGACATTTCTTACGGAGTGAAGTATGCTGTTGCGGCAGCAGAATTGGTATTGCTTGTGCTGTACCTTTGTCTGCCCGGAAGAATAAAGAAAAAAAAGACACTTACAAGGTAGTTTTCTTGAAGCAGAAGGGGATGTAGTTTTTAAATGATAAAAAAATATGTAAGTGATTTAAAAGAAGAATTTTCCGGCTACAACGGAAAGAAATTTGCAAAAGATTTAATGGCAGGCGTTACCGTTGCGGCGGTAGCGCTTCCTTTAGCTCTTGCCTTTGGTGTATCCAGCGGAGCAACGCCTGCAGCAGGCCTTATTACCGCCATTGTCAGCGGTATAGTAATCAGTTTGCTTGGCGGTGCATTCTACCAGATTTCAGGCCCTACAGGCGCTATGGCGGCTATTCTGATGTCCTTGGTGGCGCAACACGGTATGGCAGGCGTTTTCACAGCCACCATAATGGCAGGAATCATACTTGTGTTGGCAGGTGTTTTCAAGCTGGGAAAATTGACAGCCTTTATCCCTATGCCGGTAATCGCAGGCTTTACCTCAGGTATTGCGGTGATTATTGCACTGGGTCAGCTTGACAATTTCTTCGGTGTAAAATCCGTAGGCGACAGCGCTATAGAAAAGCTTCTCAGCTATTTTACCAAGGGTGTTTTCACTCCTGACTGGGCGGCGGTAATTATAGGCGCGGCTGTGATGGTGTTTATGTTTGTGTTCCCTAAAAAGTGGAATGCAGTAGTTCCGGCGTCCCTCATTGCCATCATTATCGCTACGGCGGTGGTTATGATAGGAAAACTTGACGTTCCCAGTGTTTCCTCCATTGGTGCAATTCCTTCCTCGCCGATCCTCAAGGAGCGCTTTTCTTTCAGCAATTTTGAGATTTCTCAGGTAAAGGATCTGATTTCCCCTGCAATAAGTATTGCGGCGCTTGGCATGGTGGAGAGCCTTCTTTGCGGCGCCAGTGCAGGCAGAATGACGGGCGTCCATCTTGACAACGACAGAGAGCTCGTGGCACAGGGCATTGGCAACATTCTGTCACCCTTGCTGGGCGGTATTCCTGCAACGGCGGCAATTGCCAGAACCAGTGTGGCAATAAAGTCAGGCGCGCAGACAAGGCTGGTTGGCATTTTCCATGCGATCATCCTTTTGATTTCAATGCTGGTGCTGGGCCCTGTAATGTCAAATATTCCTCTTTCAGCGTTGGCAGGCGTTCTCATCGTAACGGCCTTCCGTATGAACGAATGGCACACGATTAAATATATGTTCTCCCACAAATTCAAGGGGGCTATCACAAAGTTCCTTGTGACGATGATTGCAACCATTGTTTTCGACCTCACCGTGGCAATTCTCATAGGTGTTCTGGTGGCGTTGGTGCTTCTTGTGGGCAGAATTTCCAAACTCCACGTAAAGATTGAAAACGTTGAGCACGAAAGACTTGAGGGCAGAGAGGGCATATTCGACCCTGTCTTTGAAAATGCCAAGGTTGCCGTTCTCAGCGGTTCGGTAATATTCCCTAACACAAATCAGGTGGAGGATCTGGCCCAAGGGTTTGAGGGCGCAAGCGCGGCGATAATCTCAATGCGAGGTGTATCATACATGGATATAAGCGGCGCACAGGCCTTTGCGGAGCTGGTTGAAGCCTTGCAGAAAAAGGAAGTTAAGGTTTTCTTCAGCGGTGTTTCCGAGGACGTTATGAAGATGATGGAGCGAAGCGACATCGTTAAAACTGTTGGCGCAGAGAACTTCTACGGCAGGGTAGACCAGGTGATATTGAAGTAAACAGCGTGACAGGGGGCAGCCCCCTGTCACGTTTTTGAAATGATGACAGGGGACACACCCCTGTCACGTTTTTTTTTGAAATTACCAACCCATTTCGTATTCCAAATAGTTCTTTAATTTAAAAAAGATATACAATGGCAGATTCCAGACATGTGTGCCGCTGTCGTCGTTGTCTCCAACGTTTTTCAGTGACGTCTTGAGTGCCATTTTAGGATTATACCTGTTGCAGAAGATATGAAGGCTTTTGGCTTTCGTGTTGTCTGCAGCTTTTACCTCTATTGGCAAAAGAACGCCTTCATAATCTGTGATAAAATCAATTTCAGCATCTGATTTTGATCTCCAAAAATAGCTTTCAATGCCAAGATACTTTAATTGTGTCATAACGTAATTTTCTGTTAAAGCCCCTTTAAAATAAATATATGAGGCATCTCCGTCCAGTATGGTTCTGTAGTTTACATTAGATTTTTTGCGGAGAAGTCCTACGTCGGACATGTACACCTTAAAATATGTGTTATCAGCCATTCCTGACAGGGGTAGCTCCGGATTTGTAACCAAATTTAACTTATAAGCAATTCCTGCGTTAATAAGCCATTCTAATGCATCTTCAAGGTCTTTTGCACGTGCGCCATGTTTTACATGAGAAAAAATAAATTTATTATTATCACGTGCTATCTGTGAAGGAATTGCATCCCAGATTAATCGTACTTTTGTAGCAGTTTCCGGTGTTGTGTGTTTGCCAAAATCATCCGCATAGTCCTTGAGAATTCTGGTCTGAACTTCTTCTACTTCCCGGTAATCATGAGTGTCTACCCAAGTTTGTACCGCCTCAGGCATTCCGCCTACAATATAATAATTTTTTAAATACTTTTCCAATGGGGTCGTATAGATTTCGGGAAGCTCTCTTCCTAACGGCATATCGTTGATAGCATTAATATATTTTTCGCCACCATCGGCAATAACAAATTCCTCAAAGCTCATGGGGTACATTTCTATTCTGTCAACTTTGCCTACGGGGAATGAAATACCTTCTTTACGAAGTGCTACGCCCAGTAATGAACCTGCAGCAATAAGGTGTAGTTCAGGCATATTTTCACAAAAATATTTTAGTGACTGTATTGCCCTCGGACAGTCTTGTATTTCATCAAAAACAACCAATGTTTTACCGGGGATAATTTTTTTTTCATAAATAACATTAGAAAGTTCGTTGATAATTCTTGTAACATCAAAATCAAACTCAAAAATTGACTTTAAGCCTGTGTTGCCGTCAAAATTAAAATATGCAGTATCTTCAAATTCCCTGTTGCCAAATTCTGTTATTATATATGTTTTCCCGCATTGACGAACGCCGGTCATTAACAAAGGTTTTCTGTTCTTTTTTTCTTTCCATTTTAATAATTTATTTAAGGTTTTTCTCTCCATAATAAACCATACTCTCGACAATGCTTTTAACTTAGTTTAACACAATAATTTTAAAAAGTCTAGTTTTTTGTTTGCGTTTATGGGAGGAAAAAATGTAATTTAATTGCGTTTTTTGGATGAAAAACGCAAACGTGAGCGTGACAGGGGGCAGCCCCCTGTCACGTTTTTGAAATGATGACAGGGGACACAGCACAAAACATTCTAAATAAACGCAGCCCTCGGTTCGCGAGTTTTGCTCGCAAGCCGAGGGCCTTTTGTTATCGGTTGATATAACGTTCAGAAAGAAAGATTATTGAACGTCTGATTGCTTTTTTCTTAAAGCGAAAAATACTGTCAGTGTAAACATTGCCACTGCCGCCAGGCTCAAAAGCGCCGTGCTATCGGCAGTTTCCGGAGCAACCGGTGCATCCGGCTCGTTGTCAACTGCTATCTCAGGCAACACGATGGTATACTCGTTTTTCAAAGGGCGAAGGGCGAGGGGATTGCCGTCTGCATCCTTCTGCCAATAGTTTACGTACACCTCTCCGGAGAGCTTTGTTTCAGAAAGGTCAATCTCGCCGTTTTCATCGGTCACGTATTCTTCCGTTTCGCCGCTTGCAACGCCTGTCAAAGCAACGTTAAGCCCTACCTTAGGTGCAGGCCCGTCTAAATATCGCTGCGCATAAAAACTCATTTTGCCGTCCTTGTAGGACTCCTGAGAAATAGGAAGAACGGCAAATTCTTCAAATTTACCCTCGTCTATGGAGCAATATGTAATCACCACATGATTACCATCACACCATTGATGGATATGGTAATGCCCTACAGGTGGTGCCACAAATCCAAAGCTATTCTCGTTAACAGTCAAAATGCACCACTTTGTCTCGTTGTCAATCTCTTCAACGCCGTTTACAGAAACAACCATGTTATTTTCGATAACGATTTCAAGGTCATCATACTTTTCGTCAAGCTGCTCCAACAGGTCGCTGAGATAAATATCCTCTTCGCCAAGCTGAACCTCTACCTCTTCGTAAAGAACGGTTTCGTCAACGCCTTCAATCTGAATCGTTATGGTAACAGTTTCAACCGGGTCTGCGCCTTCCTCTGCAAAGCAAACTGCCGCACTTGACAATGCAAGAATGCAGGTAAGGCAAAGCATAATAATTTTTTTCATTTTAAAAACCTCCTTTTTCAGTGCCGTAACAGGGGGCTGTCCTCTGTCACGTTTTACCAATCAGTTATATCAACACCTGAAAGCAATTCATCAAAGGTGAATGATCTCAAATATTTAAATGATTGAATGTTCTCGTCATAAAAGTATACATCAACACCATTCTGGCTGTTAAAGCTCAAAGCGTAAGAATCGTAGCAGTTTTCATCAATTGAACACTTTGACAAAAACATATCTTTGTTCCATATACATATCACATCGTCTCTTTTGATTTCATATATCCTCAAATTGTTAAAGATCAAATATACTTTGCTATTGTGTTTGAAAACGCTGTAATCAAAGGATTTTTTAGCAATATAACGGTATTCCTCCCATAAATTAATAATTAATTCACCTTCATAGGAAAAATATGCGATATAAAAAAAGGGTTTGTCTTTAAAAGAAAGCACATAGTCAGAAGCAATAAATAAAATACAATCTCCTACGTCTATAAAAGAACACTCTGTTATCCAATCCCTACGTTCATATTTTGGGGAATACGGACTCCAGTCACCAAATTTAGTATAGTTATAATCTTCTCGATCAGGAAAGATTGTCATATACATTTTTTTTAACACTTCATAGTCTAAATCTTTAGCATTATAATCATCAGAAAGAGTTTCAATTGTGGGCATCGGGCTTTCAGGCACTTCCGTTGGCTCCGTAGTAGGCACAGCTGTAGGTTCTGCGGTCGGCTTTTTCGTAGGCTTCGCCGTCGGCTCCGTTGTCGGCACCGCAGTAGGCTCAACAGTCGGCACTTCCGTTGGATTCTCCGTAGGCTTCGCGGTCTCCGTCTGCGCCGCAGTATTGGTGGGCAATGGGGTAGCATTTTCTTTTCCTTCGTCACCGCAAGCAGTGAAGAAAAGGGCGGCAAAAACGGCGCAAAAAGCCGCAAGGGTGGCAATTTTTCCTTTTTTCATTTGTAAAAACCTCTTTCTCTGTTATACGTCTTTGGTAAAATCTGCGCCTGCCAACAATTCAGCAAAACTATAATGCTTTATAAAAGTGTACGGACCGCCTCGGTCTTCGTTATTAAAGAAATACAGGTCTGCACCGTCACCGCTAAATTCCCATGCGTATGCATCCTCGCAATCCTTGATTTGGTCTTCTGATGTGACACCGTGAATATCTTTTGGAAGGTACTGTGACTCAGACCAAGCGGTTTCATATCCGTCTTTTTTTACTTCACGTATTGCAAAGTAGTTACACCAATTATTAGGGAAAAAAACATTGGGTTGAACGGTGCACAAGGATGCTATGTATAACTTTTCTTCATGGAAAAAAAGCAAGTCATGTTCTATGCTGGTTCTTACCGGTGCGTCGCTTATTATCTGCTTAATCAGTTCTCCATCTAATGTAAATGTTGCGGTGTATTCTCGCTCATGCACCGAGGTTGGCATAATTGCAGATGCTCTGGCATATAGAAATATATAGTCTTCCATATAATAGAACTCACAAACTATTTTTCCTTCAGTATAGTCTCTGGGATTTTTCCATGTGTTACCTTGCTTAGCAAATTCCGTGAGACTTGGAAATATCGTGCGAAACATTTTGTACTCCAAAAGGTCCTCTTCGCTAAGTTTTGCCTCTTCTCGCTTTGTCAAGCCGGAGTTCAGGTCGTCAATCAGCTGTTTAAAACTTAAATGCGTTGTAAATTCACAAGACGGATTAGAACTAATAGCACTAGAGGGAGACAACAGCCGGTCGGATAAATAAAAATCTATACCATCGTTATTAAATTCATAGTAAACTGCATCTTTCGACATATCGTACTTAAGTAATTCTTTGTATTGTGAAAGTATTGATTCGTCCCATAAAAATTCTGTTTCATCTTCATTGAATTCAAAAATCCAAAGAGGAGGGAAGTATATCGAAGCGGTTGTTGAATATTCGTTCGATGTTGAATATTTGTGTACTGTACCATTGCCAACACTTTCCGGGTTGGCGCCAATTGCAAAATATAATTTGTTGCCATATGTAAACCATTTTACATCGGATGCAAATTGATTAAAGTCTTTATTATTCCATAACGTATTAACTACTTCTCCATCCTGTGTTAAGGTAAAAACACTATGAAGGTCATGAGCCTTTTTGACAAGATTGTCTCCGTAAACCGTGGAAATTACCAATAAATTGTCACCACATTCAATATAATCAAATACTATATACTTTACGAAATCATCGCGTTCCCTTGTACCCTCAGGAACCCACATTCCGTTATAAGGAATATACTTTTTGTCATCATCCGGAACCATTGTTTGAAGTATCTTATACGCCAACGCCTCGTCAATTTCAAATCCGTTTGCATCCGCATCATCAAGTAAACAGAACTCCTTGCTGAGCTTCTTTGCCTTTACAGGCACGTAATTCTTTACCAGTAAAGGTCTTTCTGTAGGCACCGCAGTAGGCTCCGCAGTTGGCACTTCCGTTGGATTCTCCGTAGGCTTCGCGGTCTCCGTCTGCACCGCAGTATTGGTGGGCAATGGGGTAGTATTTTCTTTTCCTTCGTCACCGCAAGCAGTGAGGCAAAGGGCGGCAAAAAGAGCGCAAAACGCCGCAAGGGTGGCAATTTTTCCTTTTTTCATTTGTAAAAACCTCTTTCTCTTTTGCAATATATAATTATCTTTAAGTTGTTATTTATTTGTAACAGGGGGCTGCCCCTGTCACGCTTTTTACCAATCCGTTATATCAACGCCTGAAAGCAATTCGTCAAAGGTGAAATCTTTTACATGCTCAAATTTCTCTGTGCGCTCGTTATAGAAACACATTCCAACACCATCTTGTTTGTTAATATACCAATTGTAAGCATCATGACACGTTTCCAACGGTGCATCAGATGTCATTGAATTGTTCGGGAAAAAAGTCTCTTCATCCCACACAAGTTCGAAATCGTTATCGTTAACTTTATATATGGATAAGTAGTTTTTATATTTGGCACCCAAATAAGTTAAATAAGGCCAGTTTTTACAAGTAGCAAGGTAAATATTATTTTCATGAACGAAAACTTTATGTGAACTACTGGTGTAAAAATAATGTTCCAAATCTCCGTTTTTTGTAAATCTTGCTATTATGAATTTCTCTTTATCAGTGTAAGGAATAGTTTCTTTTGCATCCAAAATTATACAATCTTCCATATAGTAGAATTTACATAAAAACTTACTTTGATGATTGTTTCTGGGATTTTTCCATTCCTCATCGTACTTGATGTGCTCTTTATATTCAGGAAACGCTGCTTGGAACATTTTATATTCTAAAAGCTCCTCGGCGGTAAGTTCAGGCGCTTCTTCTCTCTTTGTGACACCTGAATTCAAATCGTCAAGCAATTGTTTGAAACTGATGTGGTATATATATTCCACATTTCTTTTTTCAGAGTCTTCTTCCGACAAGTAAAAATCCACACCATCATCTTTAAACTCATAGAAAACAGCCTCTTTGTCGGAGAGATCGTTATTAAAAAGTTCATCGTATTGAGAAAGGACAAATTCGTCCCAAACCATTTTGACACTTTCTTTTCCAAGTTCGTATATCCAGAACGGATTGAGGTACAGGTCAAAACTCTCTTTCTCTCCGGTTTCCTCGTTTAATGTCTTGTGAGAGTGACACGTACCATTGGTAGGAGGCTCGCTGTCTTGATGCGCAATTACGGCAAAATAAAGCTTGTTATTGCAGATAAAAAATGAACACTCCTCACTTGCTAATTGAGGGAAACTCATTCCGTCTTTTAACATTTCGATTAGTTCACCATTGTATGTAAAGGTGCAAACCTTTTGCGGATAATGATGATACTTTAAATTTTCGGTAAATATAGCATCGCTGGTAAAATGTTTTGTTGAAAGTACATATAAATAATCTTCTGATGCTATGTACTCAAATTCATAATATTTAAAATTGCCATCATTATTTTCTCTTGTACCTTCCGGAATCCACTTTCCGTTGTGAGGTATAAAATTTTCAGTATTCTCATCGGGATATATGTTCTGCAATATTTTATACGCCAATGCCTCGTCGATTTCAAATCCGTTTGCATCCGCATCATCAAGCAAACAAAAATCCTTGCTGAGTTTCTTTGCCTTTACAGGCATGTAATTCTTTTCCAGTATAGGGCCTTCCGTAGGCACCGCTGTAGGCTCAACGGTCGGCACTTCCGTAGGCTTCGCAGTCTCCGTCTGCAACGCAGTATTGGTGGACAATGGGGTGGCATTTCCTTTTCCTTCGTCACCGCAAGCAGTGAGGCAAAGGGCGGCAAAAAGAGCGCAAAAAGCCGCAAGGGTGGCAATTTTTCCTTTTTTCATTTGTAAAAACCTCTTTCTCTTTTGTAATATATAATTATCTTTAAGTTGTTATTTATCATATCAAACGAGGCTCATCTTTTCAATAGAATTTCACGCGAAACACAGAAAATATTTTACTGTGTTTCGCGTGAGATCTGCATTAAAATTATTGGATTGTTATAGTTTTAGTTGCTAAAACGTATTTGTGATATAATTGGTTAGTTCTTTTTTTTCTTTTTTAAAATAACTATAATTAAGATGGGAATAACAACTATAAAAAATACAACAATATAATTGACAAAATGACTTTTTGAAAGTTTGCTACTAGTGTTTATTGAGTTTTCAAAAACTGCGCCACCTGCTACAATCTGCGATGAATCCGAGATCGACTGCAGAGCCATCTGTTCATATTCCGAGCGAAGTTCTACATATTCACTATATGAATACATTACCGGCGGCTTATTCATTTTAGAATCCACGTGTCCTGCGTCTGTAAAATCGTATATATGCAAGCCGTCACTTGCTTCAAGCACAACAACCTTGTCCGAATAGTCAGTATATGCAGACCAATGTCTCGCTAAAATTATTTGCTGCACTCCGTTTACATTGTGTTGCGCTGCAATACTGTGAAGGTTTTCAGACGATACCAATTTCTCGATAAAATGCACAGGCTCACCTTGCTGAAATTCAATGCTGTCATAATCTATAAAAGACCCCGTGTATGTATACTTTCCTTTTAAGGCATTAAAATACAATTTGAGATGTCCGATGATACGGTCGGTTCCGTCCAAGTTCATAAAGAAAGGAAAATATACTATTGGATATTCGTTGAACATTTGCTCATTGATAGCACCATCGCTAAAAGTATCAGGGTTATTGACAAACTGATTTGATAAAACGTGTTCGATAACGAATATCGATGGAGAAACCCAGCATTGTTCAGCTCTTGGATCATCCTCAAATTGGGCTGAAAAGTACCATTCCGCACCTTCCTGATTATAGCACTGCTGTATGACCGTCTCAATGTCAATTTCATCAGCCGTAAATGTTTCACTGCTGATAGTATCATATTTCTCCGATTCAGCATTAACGCATAGTATATTGCTTAAAGACAATGTCAGCAAAACAATTATGATATATATAAAAGTGCGATAGTAATTTTTTTTCATAATAAACCTCCTTATATAGACGAATAATCTCTCGAAAAAATATTTCCTAGTATTGTATTATTACTGTATTCAGTCTTTGTTACCACTGTAGGATACCATACTGACGATGTGTAAGTCTTTTTTCCATCGTAAGTTGTCTGAAATACTAATTCTTCATATGTCAGCCACTCAATCATACCAGCAGGGTCGCTTATTCTATATGTACAACACTGATTTGCTTCATCCCACTTTATTCCCGAAATAACATTCACGTGTCCTCCAAGTGAAGGATTAAGTTCTGTAATAAATGACAATAAAGATTGTAATGTAGGACGCTCTGTTAAATTATATTGCGTCCAACCAAATAAACGTGCAACGGGATAACCATCAGAAATAAATTCTAACAAGTATTTCTCCTCATAAGGAGATGGATATGCAGAATATGTAATTTCCCCTGAAGCCATTCCAGCTAGATAAGCAGCGGCTTGCCCCACATCAGTATAAATTCCACCCTTGTTATTTAATCCTTGAGGATCCGAGTTCCAATTATAAGAAGAACTATTTGATGATTCGTTACCGAAGACATGGTATACCGCTTCGCGTTGTTCAGATAAAATAACATTATAATTTGTATTTGTCGGATAAAGAGTTCTCGCCATCATTTGTGCACTAGTTACCCAACACCATGAATCTGTCTGTTGTTTAATTAATTGCCGTTTTTCCACCCATTAACAAAGGTTGTTATGTCAAAGTTAGACCAGTCGCAGGTTGACAAAGACCCTTTTACTACACCAGATGTGCTGTAGCTACCCACATTATTCCAAGTAACCGTAGACTCTGTCCAAGAGGGAACTGAACTTATCCTGTACAAATTCACATGCTTTGCAGAAAAATACGGGGCTTCTTTTACATACAGCAGTACCGATGTTACCTCACTTGCATTGAGCGTCTTATACACTGAATTATTTGCAAGTCCTGTTAATTTAACAGCTGTCTTTGCGTTTCCGTAATTTGTATTTTCCTGGCCGATATTGTTATATGTAAATGCGCCGAAGTTCATATCTGCCTTGTTTGCAAATACAGGTGCATCCTCTATGTTAGTTCCGGCCGTGCTTTCGCTCACCGTAATCGACGGGTCAATGGTGACAGGATAAACCGTCTTTGAATCCAACAAAAAGCTTTCATCCGCTGATACAGTGAGAAGATACAGTTGTCCATCCTTTACGGTCTCCACAGTCATACTGCCAAGGCTTTGCCTTTTGTTTGCATCGTATACCACGATTCTGCCTAAAGAAAAACGCTGTACAGAGTCTTCTGTTTCTGCAATATAATAATCTCCGTTAACATCAGTATACACGTACATTCC
>JAGAKK010000008.1 GCA_017625675.1 Clostridia bacterium
GACTTTTATTTGTTCCACCTTTTGGTCGTCCCATTTCTTTCATCTCCTTTTCTTTATTCTAACATAAAAAATGATGGTAAACACTTTTTTAGTGTCTACCATCATTTTATCATTTCAGTCAAAAGACCCTGTTTTATTTTTGGAGCCAATGGTGGGAATCGAACCCACGGCCTATTCATTACGAGTGAATTGCTCTACCCCTGAGCCACATTGGCATTATTAAATTTCAAGAGCATCTTCCGAAGATGCTCTTGGAGTATAACATACACAAACGTTTTTGTCCAGCAAAAATTTTTGCCCTTGAATATTTACTCTTAAATCTTTAAATCCTTAGATTGTAAATTAATTTGTTACATAGTAAGAAGCCTTACCGCTTCATCAGCCCTTGCTTTAAGGTCAAGGTACATTGCCTTGTAGTCATCCGTGCCGCCTGCCGTAGGGTACACAGCCTTTCCGCTTTCGTCAAAAACATAATAGCCCGGATTTTCGTCAGCCTTTTTGATGGCATTTTCAAGCACAGTGTATGCGCCAATCTGACTTGACGGGTCATCCCATGATTTTCTCACCCTATAATACATAGTTTCCTCCTCTCCCGGCTTGTCGTTGCCGTCGTTTAGCCCAAAGAACTCTGTTACCGCATCACAAAGCGCCTCTGCCACTGCCTTGCAAAATTTGTCATCGTCAAACTTTTTAACGTCCTGAAGCGTTGTGACAAAAGCATTCTCCACAATTATTGCCTGCATATTTGTGAGGCGTATCACGCCGTAGTAGTCAAGGCCGTTGTCGCTGACTCTGGTGTAAATTGCGTTAAGGGGCTGGCCTGCCTCCTTGTATTTTTTTGCAATGAGGTCACAAAGCGCCCTGCCTTTGCTGTCATTCTTGCTGTATATGAGCTGAACACCTGTTGCGGTGTCGCTTGTTGCAGAGTTAAAATGCAGGCTCAGGAACAGTTCCGCGCCAAGGCTGTTGGCAAGCTTTGCACTGCCGATAATGGCATCGTCTGCAGTAGTTCCGAAGTTGTTGACGTCTGTTTCACGACTGCAGAAAACTGTCTGGCCTCGCCTTAAAAAGCCCTCCCGCACCATCATACCGAAGCGCAGGTTCAGGTCCTTTTCCACGTACCCGTTGGCAACAACACCGCTGTCGCCGCCACCGTGGCCTATATCAAGATATATTTTCAAAAGGTTTTCCCTCCGTAAATTTTGACTTTCCAATACTATTTTATTTTGAAGGGCGCTCACTTGTTAAAGGTATATTCGCCAAGAATGTTGCATAATTATTAACGTATCAGAAAATCAAGGAGCGGCATTGTGAGAAATTACATAGAAAAACGCGTCATTGCCGAGGCGCAATACATTGCAAGGACCGGTTGCACCGTAAGGGCAGCAGCCAAGGTTTTTGCCACCAGCAAATCAACAGTTCATAAGGATATGACCCAAAGACTTCCCGAGCTTTCAATGTCCCTTTTTGAGAGCGTAGAAAAAATCCTTGCCGACAACAAGGCAGAAAGGCATATTCGCGGAGGCCTTGCCACAAAAGCAAAAGCGTTGGCCAAAAAGACCAACGCCTGATAGCTTTAACGTTATTATTTTTTCACTCATAACCTGTAGTTGCAACCTTTAGCCGCAAACTGCGGAAAGCACCTTTGAAACAGACTCTCTTATCACCAGCTCCGCCCTGCCGTCATAAGGCGTAGGGTCACGGTTAATTATGATAAGGTGTTCCCCTTGAAATATATCCACGAAGGACGCCGCAGGCTGAACCGTAAGGGAAGTACCGCCAACAATCATCACGTCTGCCATACTTACCGCCGCCACCGCCTCGTAGAAAGGACCGCCGGGAAGGTTTTCGCCGTACATCACCACGTCAGGGCGCACAAAACCGCCGCAAGCATCGCAGGAAGGCACGTCATCAGTTTCCATTATGTACTCCGTGTTGAAAAACTTGTGACATTTTACGCAATAATACTTGTCCGTAGCCCCGTGCAGTTCAAGCACCCTGCGGCTTCCTGCCGCCTGATGAAGGCCGTCAATATTCTGTGTGATAATTGCCTTAAGCTTCCCTGCTTCTTCAAGCCTTGCAAGGGCATAGTGTGCCTCGTTTGGTTTTGCATCAGGATATATCATTTTGCTTTTATAGAATTTGTAAAAGTCTTTTTTTCTCGACATCATAAAACCGTGGCTCAGAAGTGTTTCGGGAGCCACGTTGTACTCGTCCCCCGTGTCGGAATTGTACAGGCCTCCGCTGCTTCTGAAGTCAGGGATACCGCTCTCCGTAGACATTCCTGCGCCGCCGAGAAACACGATATTTTCTGCATTGTCGATAATTTCTTTTAACTTTTCAATCATTTTATCACTCCCCGAAAATCCAGAGCTCTCTGGGTATTCTTCCTTTAACGTAAACACCGTCGCCACGGTATTCTTCCTCTAAAATAGTGCCGTTGTCGTGGAGATAGGAAAGCTTCTTTCCGTCAGAATAAGGGATTACGAGCTCAAACTTCTTCTCAACCCGCGTAAAAAACTCCGTCACCGCATTTCGCAAATCTTCAAGCCCCTGGCCTGTTTTTGCGGAAGTAAAATAAGTCCTGGGGTATCTTTTCGTAACAAAAGTTTCTTTGCTGTCCGAATCTGCGCCGCCAAAATGCTCCGCCGCCAGATCCACCTTGTTTATAACCAGATATTGAGGTCTGCCGCCTGCTCCAAGCTCTTCGATAATGCCCTCTACAACCTGAATCTGGGAGTCTGCGTCAGGGCTGCTGCCGTCCACCACGTGAAGCAACAGGTCTGCATATACGACCTCCTCCAGCGTTGACTTAAAGGCCTCCACCAGATCGTGTGGCAACTTCTTAATAAAGCCTACCGTGTCAACCAATAAAAAGTCCTGCTTTTCAGGGGTCACAAGCTTTCTCACCGATGGGTCAAGGGTTGCAAAAAGCATATCCTCCGCAAAAACGTCTGCATCGCAAAGAGCATTAACGAGAGTTGACTTTCCTGCGTTGGTATATCCCACCACCGCAATTACCGGCAAGCCCTTCTTCGTACGCTCCTTCCTCATTACCCCTCGTCTTTCGGAAACCTCACGGAGCTGTTCCTCAAGGTAATTTATCCTTCTTCTTATGTGCCTTCTGTCACTTTGAAGCTTAGTTTCACCGGGTCCTCTCGTTCCGATACCGCCGCCAAGCCTTGAAAGCGCCGTTCCCTGTCCCATAAGCCTCGGCAACCTGTACTTTTGCTGCGCAAGCTCAACCTGAAGCCTTCCCTCTCTTGACTTTGCCCTCTGGGCAAAAATATCAAGAATCAAGGTAGTTCTGTCAATAACTCTTGTCCCGATAACGTCCTCAAGATTTCTTATGCACGAAGCGCTGAGCTCATCGTCAAAGATAACAATGTCAGCGCCCTTTGCCTGCCTCGCAAGGGCAATTTCTTCCGCAAGGCCTCTGCCTATATAATACTTAGAATCCGGCGCCTCTCTCTTCTGCGTAAATGTGGCAACCACCGTTGCCCCTGCAGTTTTTGCAAGCTCCGCAAGCTCTGCCAAAGGCTCCTCTCCTACGTTGTCCCCTTGCAAAATAACTCCTGCAATAATAGCGCGCTCTTGACCTTTTTCAAGATTTTCAACGCTGTACGCCGCCGCTTGTGAGTCAATAAGCACCAATTCATCAAAAAGATAATTGAACCTTGCCGCATACAAGGGCTTAAAAGGGCCTGCAAGCTCCGTATCAGTAAACTCTCCCGACTTCTCATCTCTTTTAAGAATCGTTACCGAAAGGCCGCTTACCGCCTGAGCCTCCATTGACACAGCCACCACACCCATTGCATCCAGTCGCATAGTCTTCAGCGAATTAATATCCACCTCTGACGGCAATGGTGACCCGCCCGGATGGGTATGCCAAAGCCTCACACCGCTGAGTCTTTTCTCTCCTCTGCGCTCCTTTGTAAGCTCAGGAAGCTCAACAGTTTTCGAGTCGCCGATGCTGATGCCAAGCACACGGTTTTTTCTGTCCATATACACAGCAATCTCCCTTTTCGTTTCGCAGGTGGCCCAGCAAAGCATGTCCCTTATCTCCTCCGGCAGGAACTCCCCCGGGGAATAGACGTTGTCAATGTATTCTTCTAATTTTTCAAGAATCGAATTTTTCACCGATTCAATGTTTCCGTTAATTTTTGTCATAGGGTTACCTCGTTATCAATCAAATTCAACGATGTACTGGATTGGTCTGATAAACTCTTTAACTATAATTCGCAATGTTTCATTATCAAATTTTTTTAATTTTACTTCTTTCTCTCCGTAAATGTCATACAAATAATACAACTGATACGAATTATCGCTTTCTAGAGTGTTCTTTTCATTTGCCGTAAGATGAAACATTACATTGTCAGTTGATCTTGTTGTAGTCTTTACTTCAATATGTTTTTCGCTTCCGTCCTCAAAAAAAGAAACAATATCATATCCATAATCATCACTGTCTACAATATATACTCTTTCAGCTAAATCTACTCTGCCTTTATTTATTAAATACGATTTTTCATATTCAACAATCTTTTTTTCTCCTACATCTCCAATCTTTTTGTTTTCTATTTGTTTTGCTATATAATCTGTTTTTTTATGCTTTGTTGAGTTTACGGTAATCTTACTATAATTTATATGACTATTTTTTATATAGTGAACTATTTCTTTAAATTTTTTATTTTCAATTGATTTGTCATAACACTTTTCAGGTTGGCTGTACTTATAGTTTTTGATTTCTGGCATTACCTGTTCCATTGCTGAAACAAGTTCTTTTCTTAAAACCCAAGAAAAATGCCCTTTTGCCTCATTATTAATATCTTTGTTTGAGTAAAACGGAATATTCCAACATCTTTCCCGGTCATTTTGTCCCCTTTGGCGTTCAAAAACATATCCGTATTTTTCCATTCTGTTTTTAAAATGCCAAACTTGCAAGTTCAAGCCATAAACATCGTGTTCTTTTTCAAAAGTGTGACAAAACATAGTATGATTTTCAATTTTATACATTTCCACCAACACTTTTTTCACAAAATCAAATTTAGGAGGCGATGCAAGTTCTTTTTTTGTTATGTCAACCCATTCTTCTACAGAGTGGATTCTCGGCTTATTTATTTCATAATAATCATCAATAATTTCAAATTTATTCATTTTGTCACACTCACTATAATATTTTTCAATTTTGCAGACACTGTCTGCAAAATTGATTACTCTTCATTTGATATGTCTTCAAGAGGCAATTTAATGTGTTTAGCCCATGTCTCTGCATCAGGAAGCGCATTTTTAAAAGCTTCCGGTATTTCCTGTGTAAGTTTATATTCACTGACACCAATCGGTTTACTCATATCTTTCAAAGAATACTCTGCGACAACTCTATTCTTATCTCTACATAAAATCAAACCCACTGACGGATTATCTTTTTCTGTTCTTAACTGCTCATCCACAACAGATAAATAAAAGTTCATCTTTCCCGCATATTCAGGCTTAAATTTTTTCATTTTTAATTCTATTACTACATAGCAATGAAGAATGGTGTTATAAAATAGAAGGTCCGGAAAAAACTCTTCATCTTCTACCTTTAACAGTTTTTGATGTCCCATATATGCAAAGCCAGACCCCATTTCAAGCAAAAAATTAGTTATGTGATTAATTAATTCATTCTCAACCTCACGCTCTAACATACCTTCGTGAACTTCGATAAAGTCAAATACATACGGATCTTTCATCGTTTGAACAGCCAATTCACTTTGCGGTTTTGGAAGTATCAATTCAAAATTTTGAATCTTGTCAGGATTATTTTGTCTATCCCTAAGTCTTCCGGCTATTTGAAATTCTAACACATCCACTGACCACGCATTTTCAATTGTTTTTAAACCATACCAAAAACGCTCATCCATATTATGCAATTTTTCTAAAAGTACTAAATTATGTGACCAAGTCAATTTTGCAGACACTGTCTGCAAAAAGTTCATATCGGTAATTTCTTTAGCAAATTTTTTCATATATCGAAGATTTCTTGAAGAAAATCCTTTTACGTTAGGTGAATCCAACTTGATTTCTTTCGCCAAGGTATCAATAAACGCATTCCCGTACTGGACTTGTTCATTTAATTCTTTTCCAATGCTCCAGTATAACTGTATCATTTCGCCATTAGCTTTAACCATAGCTCGGTATTGAGCCTCTCGAACTTTACTTTTTATATTTTCAATTAATTCCTTGTAATCATTGCCATCCGGTAACATACTCCCTCCATTTCCAAGAGTAACCTACTACTCCCACAATCAAATAATTAGCCGCTTCTACTTAGGAGATTGAATCACTCATTCTCCCATATTCCCCTTTTCACCGCTCCGAAAATATTCATCTTGAAGTCCGGATTCTTTTTCGTAAGCTCGTAAAGGAGCTCCTTTACCTCTGACCTCTTGCTGGTTCTGTCCATAGGGCAAGGGTTTGTGACAATGGGAAACTCCGCAAACTTCGCAAGATTTTTGACCTCGTACTCGTCAATAAACAGGAACGGCCTTATTACCGTTACCTGACTGCGCTCAAGGTAGGTCTTGGGTGAAAAGCAATAAAATCTTCCCTCGTAGGAAAGGCTCAAAAAAGCAGTTTCAATAACGTCGTCCCTGTGGTGTCCAAGAGCAACCACGTTGCAGCCCATCTTTCGGGCATTATCGTTAAGAGCGCCTCTGCGAAGGTTGGCGCATAGGGCGCAAGGGTTCTTTTCGTTCCTTATATCAAAAACAATTTCTTTTATCTGAGTCTCAATGACTTTATATTCAACGTCAAGTTTTTTGCAATATTCTGCCACGGGAGCAAAATCCATTCCCTCAAAGCCTGTGGAAACAGACAGCGCGCAAAGCTCAAATTTCTTGGGATAAAACCTGCGAAGCCCTGCCAATACGGTGAGAAGGGCCATACTGTCCTTGCCCCCTGAAATGCCTACGCAGACACGGTCTCCCTCGGAGATCATATCGTAGTCCTGAACAGCCTTTCTGGTGAGACTGAGCATACGCTTCATTGCCGCCTTTTCGCCCTTTATGCGAATTTTCTCAGGGTCTTCCTCTTCGTTATTAGGTTTTATGATAATATTTTCTGACATATTTTCTCCCGCTGATAAAAATACAAGGCACGACTATCTTTCATAACAATCGTGCCTTCTGGTTTAAATGTAACAATTAAAATACAAATGTGTCGGTAAGCTTTTCAGGCACATTAACGGCATCAAGTGCCGCTTTCTCCTTGGCAACGGAGGCAAGCACCGTCTCGGGAGCAGGTCCGCCGGTCAGGGTTCTTCCTGATACACACTTCATAAGTGAGATTTCCTCGTATACGTCCTCACCGATAAGAGCTTCTGCAGATTGATCTTCCGTAAGACATTGGCTGCAAATATCACGAAGCTCAGAGAGTTCAAGCTCCTCTATAGCCACACCCTTTCCGAGGCACTCAAGAACAAGCTTTCCGGTAATCTCGTGAGCCTGTCTGAAAGGTACTCCGTGCTTTACAAGATAGTCTGCAAAGTCCGTTGCATTGGTAAAGCCTCGTGTCGCCGCCTTGTACATATTTTCCTTGCGGAAAGTACATGTTGCAAGCATATCCGTGAACACAGGCAAGCACATTTTCACTGTGTCAATGGCGTCAAATGCGGACTCCTTGTCCTCCTGCATATCCTTGTTGTACGCAAGGGGCAAGCCCTTCATCACTGTGAGAAGTCCCATAAGATCTCCGTAAACTCTGCCGGTCTTTCCTCTTACAAGCTCTGCCACGTCAGGATTTTTCTTCTGAGGCATAATTGATGAACCTGTAGAATAAGCATCGTCCATTTCAACGAAAGCAAATTCAAGGCTTGACCACAAAACCATTTCTTCGGAAAATCTGCTGAGATGCATCATTATCATTGACGTACAGAACAAAAATTCCGCCGCAAAATCACGGTCGCTTACGCCGTCAAGGCTGTTTTGTGTAACACCCTCAAAGCCAAGGCGCTTAGCCACGTAATCTCTGTCAAGAGGATATGTAGTGCCTGCAAGGGCGCCTGATCCCAGAGGCATAATATTTGTGCGGTCATAGCAATCCGCCAGTCTTTCACAATCTCTTTTAAACATCTGATAATATGCCATTACGTGATGTGAAAGAGTGATAGGCTGCGCTCTCTGGAGATGGGTATATCCGGGAAGGATAGTGTCCGAATGCTTTTCAGCTACAGAAAGGATAACGCCGAGAAGTCTCTTAAGGTCTGTCATTATTTCGATAATTTCATCCTTAAGGTACATTCTGATGTCAAGAGCCACCTGGTCGTTTCTTGAACGTCCCGTGTGGAGTCTTTTTCCTGCAGCTCCGATTTTTTCAATGAGAAGAGTTTCCACGTTCATGTGGATGTCCTCTGCGTCGATGCGGAACTCTACTTTCCCTGCATCAATGTCGTCAAGAACCTCTTTCAAAGCTTTGCAGATAGCCTTGGAATCTTCAAGGGCGATAACCCCTGTCTTTCCAAGCATCTCTGCGTGGGCAACACTGCCCATAATATCGTGACGGTAAAGTCTTTGGTCAAAGCGGATAGACGAGTTGAAATCGTCTACCGCCTTGTCGGTGCCGCAAGTAAAGCGGCCGCCCCATAATTTACTCATTTCTTATTCCTCATCTTCATCATAGCATTGACCTTAAGGGGAAGACCGAAGAGATTGATAAAGCCCGCGGAATCCTTCTGATCATAAACCTCGTCAGCGGAGAAAGTAGCGATATCCTCGTCATAGAGAGAATAAGGAGACTTAGCGCCGGCAGGCATGCAATTGCCTTTGTAAAGCTTCATACGAACTGTACCTGTAACAGTCTTCTGTGTGCTGTCAACAAAAGCGTCAAGAGCCTCACGAAGAGGTGTGAACCACTGGCCGAAGTAAACGAGCTCAGCGTACTTGGCAGCAACCTGCTCCTTGTAGTGCATCGTATCTCTGTCAAGGCAGAGGTACTCAAGCTCTCTGTGAGCTGCGTAAAGAACAGTTCCGCCGGGAGTCTCGTAAACGCCTCTGGACTTCATACCAACAAGACGGTTCTCAACCATATCAGCGATACCAACGCCGTTCTCGCCTGCAAGCTTATTTACGTATGTGAGAAGCTCAACGGGCTTCATTCTCTTTCCGTCTACTGCAACGGGGTTACCGTTCTCAAACTCGATCTCTACGTATGTAGGAACGTCAGGAGCCTTCTCAGGGGAAACCATGAGCTCAAGAATCTTATCGTACTGAGGCTCGTTCCAGGGATCCTCAAGGTCCTGTCCCTCGTGGCTGAGGTGCCAGATGTTCTTGTCCATGGAGTAGTTGTTCTCCTTTGTAACAGGCACGTCAATGCCTCTCTCAAGAGCGTAGTCGATCTCCTCTTCTCTGGACTTGATGTCCCAGATACGCCAAGGAGCAATAATCTTCATATCAGGCGCAAGAGCCTTGATAGAAAGCTCAAATCTAACCTGGTCGTTACCCTTACCTGTGCAACCATGAACGATGGTCTTTACGCCCTCTTCACGAGCGATCTCAACGAGACGCTTTGCGATGCAGGGTCTTGCAAAAGAAGTACCGAGAAGGTACTTGCCCTCGTAAACTGCGCCTGCACGAATGGTGGGGAATATATAGTCCTCAACAAACTCATCCTTAAGATCCTCAATGTAGATCTTAGATGCACCTGTCTTGATAGCCTTTTCGTTAAGAGGCTCCAGCTCCTTGCCCTGACCTACGTCTGCAGCAACAGCAATTACCTCGTAATCATAATTTTCCTTAAGCCAGGGGATAATGATAGAAGTATCAAGTCCGCCTGAATAAGCAAGTATAACTTTTTCTTTAGCCATGATAAAACCCTCCGTTAATAATGCTTTATAATGCTTTTTTCAAAACACAGTAATTATATACCATTTATCACAATTTATCAATTGCTTTTTATCACAAATTATGATATACTTTTCACAGAGTTTCAGAGATTATGTAATTATTCAATATGTCTATATCGCATTATATGGAAATACCACTTCTAAGAAAAAATTTTATGTAATTTTTTCTGTCAGTTCACGACTTTTTGGAGCTTCAGGTGATTAAATCTGTAAAAAGTGGTTTACTTTTCCAATTTTTGTGGTATAATATTGGCGAGTGCTTTTTTATGAACGTTTCCACTATATATGACTTTGTAAAAAAATCCTTTTCAGGTTTCAAGTGGCAGTGTTTATGGTTACTCAATTACTCAATGATTTTATTAATTTAATTCATTAAATTGTTTATGCACAGATCGGCTACGGTGCATTGACGGTTATTTAATACACTTAACTAAATACCAAGGAGGTTAAAATCTAAATGGCGGTTAAAAAAAGCACAAGATTAAGAGTTATTCCTCTGGGAGGTCTCGGCGAGATCGGAAAAAACATCACTGCTTTTGAATCGGAAAAAGATATTATTCTCGTAGACTGCGGAATTTCTTTCCCTGAAGACGATATGCCCGGAATTGATGCGGTTATTCCGGATTTTACATATCTCATCAACAACAGAGACAAGGTTCGCGCCATGTTTCTTACCCACGGTCACGAAGACCATATAGGTGCTCTTCCCTATCTTTTGAAGAGCATTAACATACCCGTTTACGGAACCAAGTTTACCATTGCCCTGGTTGACAGAAAGCTTCAGGAGTTCAACATGGCAGACAAGGTACATCTTGAGGTAGTAAATTTCGGTGATATCGTTATCAAGGGTGACTTTATCGTAGAATTTATAAGAACAAACCACAGTATTGCAGATGCCAGCGCTCTTGCTATCACTACACCTGCAGGACTCGTTCTTCATACCGGCGACTTTAAGGTGGACTACACACCTATTGACAATGAGCCTATCGACCTTATGCGAATGGCAGAGCTTGGAGAGCACGGCGTATTGATGCTTATGGCAGACAGTACCAATGCTGAGCGAAAAGGCTTTACCATGTCCGAGAAAACAGTAGGTGCCACTTTTGACGACCTCTTCTCGAAGATAACGGGAAGAATTATTGTCGCCACCTTCTCCTCGAACATCCACAGAGTACAGCAGATCATTGACAGTTCCAAGAAGTTCGGCAGAAAATGTGCAGTTTGCGGAAGAAGTATGGTAAATATCGTAGAGGTTGCCTGCACGTTGGGCTATATGGAGCACACAGAGGACGTTCTGATAAGCCTTGACGACATTGGAAATTACGACCCAAGCGAGATAGTTATTATCACCACGGGAAGCCAGGGAGAGCCTATGTCAGCTCTTACGAGAATGGCCAGCGCTACTCACAACCAGATTGAAATTACACCAAGCGATACGGTTATTATTTCAGCAAGCCCTATCCCCGGCAATGAAAAATCCATTGCCAAGATGACTGACGAGCTTTTTAAACGAGGCGCAAACGTTATCTACAAGGCACTGGTTGACGTTCACGTTTCAGGTCATGCCTGCGAGGAAGAATTGAAGCTTATTCAGTCCATCGTCAAGCCCCGCTACTTCCTGCCCGTCCACGGTGAGTACAGACATCTCATCAAGCACGGAGATATTGCGAAAAAGCTGGGTATGCCTGCAGAGAATATTTTTATTCTTGGCAACGGAAACGTTCTGGAATTTGAAAACGCCGACACCCCCATCCGTATGGAGCAGGTTGAGGCAGGAAACGTTCTTGTAGACGGTCTTGGTGTTGGTGACGTAGGAAACATCGTTCTCCGTGACAGAAGACACCTTGCTACAGACGGACTCATTATCGTGGTAATGGCCACTTCCTCCTCTACCGGAAAGCTTCTGTCAGGTCCTGACGTAATTTCAAGAGGTTTCGTTTACATGAGAGAATCAGAGGATATGATTTCAAATATCCGTGAGGTTGCCTACGAGGCTTTCAACAAAAACGAAGACGGCGGTCCCAGACGCAGACACGACTGGAACTCGAAGAAGGGTATCGTAAGGGATGCAATTCACTCCTACGTATATGAAAAGACTAAGAGAAATCCTATGATACTCCCTATTATCGTTGAGATCAATCCCGATGCCCACGGCTATGACGAGGAATCATTGATTGCTTTTGACGAAGAATAAAATTCAATAATTTTGTTGCGGTCCGCCCCGGGGATTTCCCCGGGGCGCTTTATTTTAATCAAAATGAGTCAGTGACCTGTGTGGTGACCCCAAAAAGTTGGACCAAAAAATACTAACAATTTGGAGGTCAGCTGTTCATGGCAAAATATAGTTATGAATTCAAGAAAAAAGTAGTTGCGTCATATTTAAACGGAGAAGGCAGTCAAGGCGACTTAATGA
>JAGAKK010000009.1 GCA_017625675.1 Clostridia bacterium
AATCAAGGTGGTTTCTGACGTTATCGGAGAAAAGGACAATTCTGTGGACAAGGCCTTAGCAGAAGGTGTAATTGAAAAATCATATAAAGAGGTTATTGAATATTCTGAGAAGGCTGTGGCTTTGGCGGAAAGAGCATCAAGAGAGGCATCTGCCCCTGAGCTTTCCAATGAAGAGCGGGAGTCGTTTGAAAGTTTTTCAAAGCTTTTGTGTTTTTCTGCGGCAATGGAGGAACAGCTTCTTTGCATACTGAGAAGACGATTGCTGCAAGGAAAGTCCATAACGCCGTTAATGGAGAGCTTTTCAAAAATCATTGAAAAGGAACTTGAGCTTGAAAATAAAACTGTAAGCAGGAAAAGCGGAAAAGAATATTTTTCACGTTTCAGGGAGTATGAGGTGGAGTATGCTTGACCGTGTTTATATAGAGCGTGATGCGCTTTGCTATCCGTCTTGCAACGAAATTTTAACGAAACTTAGAAATGCTGAGAAAATCATTATCGGCGACTATAAGGAGGTTTTCTCAAGAGCGAATCAGAATTTCAGAGTTCAGAAGGAAAACCCTGCGCTGATACTTGCGGTGAACAAAGGCCGCTTTATATACGAGGGGGCGGAGAATTGCCAGAGCTTCGGGGAGGAAAATTTTTATTATTGCTCCTGCGGGAAAAATTGTACGTTCTGCTGTGACTATTGTTATCTCCAAGGGATGTACCGCTCCGGAAACATCGTTGTTTTTGTAAATCAGGAGGATTGTTTTCGGGAAGCGGAAAGGCTTCTTGAAGAGAAAAGCTCCTTGTATCTCTGTCTGTCCTATGACAGCGATATTTTTGCAATGGAGGGCCTCTTGGGTTACGTGAAGCGGTGGAACGATTTTGCCGGGGAAAATATTTCAAAAGGGTTTCTTTGCGAGATCAGGACCAAGAGCGCCCCGGTGGGATTCTTTAAAGAGAACAAGCCTAATAAAGGCATAATATACGCCTGGACTGTGGCTCCTCAGGCGGTGATTGATACCCTTGAAAAGAGGACCGCAAGTCTTGAGGCGAGGCTTAATGCCGCATTGACGGCGGCGAAGAATGGTTTTCAGGTGAGGCTGTGCCTTGACCCTATAATGGATATGGGGGACGGACTGACGGAGAAGCATTACCGTGAATTTGGAAAGATACTTAAAGAAACAGGGCTCGGACCGCTTCTGCACTCGGTAAGTACGGGGCCGTTCAGAGTGCCGGCTGAATATATTAAGCTTTTTAAGAAAAATGCTCCACGTTCTCCGATTTCCTGGAGAGAGTATGAAATAGGGAACAAAACTGCAGATTACGGAGAAGAGAAAAACCGGGAGCTTAACAAAATGGCAGAGAATATACTTCTGGAGGCAGGCGTCCAAAAGGAGAAAATATACTGCTGGGAGGGCAAATAAATGAGTGAAAATATGACTAAGAGGGTTGCCCTTGTGACAGGGGCGTCCTCGGGAATAGGCAGAGAGATTGCAGGTCTTTTAATCGAAAACGGCATTGACGTGTACGGTGTGGGAAGGACTTTTTCTGCAGAAGATTTTGCCGAGGGCGGTTTTTATAAAAAGGGAAGCGGCAGATTTACTCCTTTGACAGCAGACCTTTCGGAGCTCTACGGGGCAAAGAAGCTTGCAGAGGAGTTAAGGGAAATACTGCGGAGAAAAAAAGAAACTCTGGATTTTCTTGTAAATTGTGCAGGGATTGCCTATTACGGCTTGCACGAAAATCTTGATGCGGTTAAAATACACGAGATGGTATCAGTTAACGTGGAGGCGCCTATGGTGCTGGCAACTGAATTTTTAAGAGAGCTCAGGGAAAATCGGGGAACTGTGGTAAATATATCCTCGGTTACAGCGAAAAGTCAGGCAAACACCCACGGCTGTGCGTACGGTGCTACCAAGGCGGCACTTACGTCTTTTGGAAACAGCCTTTTTGAAGAGGTGAGAAAGCACGGAGTGAGAGTTTGCAATATACACCCTGACCTTACTGAAACAAACCTCTACAGAAACGCTGACTTTACTGTGAGCGGCGAGGCTGTTAGTTGCCTTTTTGCAAGGGAAGTGGCAGATGCCGTGCTCTATTGCATAACGGCAAGGGAAGGCTTGGTTGTGACTGATATTACCGTCAGGCCTTCAATTAATAAAATTGTGAAAAAGAATCCGGAAACGCAGGTGAAATAAATGTCATCGGAATCAAAAAAGCACGACCTTACAGTGGGAAGCCCCGGCAGGGTGCTGGTGAGATTTACTTTTCCGCTTTTAGTAAGCGCGGCTTTTCAACAGTTATATAACATAGCAGACAGCATTATCGTAGGACGAAGCTGCGGCAAGGACGCATTGGCGGCGGTGGGCGCATCCTATCCCGTCACAATGCTTTTCGTTGCAGCGGCCCTTGGGATTTCTACCGGCGCAAGTGTGGTAATCGCAAGGCATTACGGCGCAAAAGAATACGGCAACGTAAAGACCGGCTCTTTTACATCCCTTATTTCATCCACCGGCTTCGGTCTGGTGCTTGCCCTGACAGGCTATTTATTGGGAGCTCCGCTTCTTTCCCTTATGGGCACGGCGGAGTCAATAATGAAAGATTCGGTTTCATATCTTAATATATACCTTCTTGGCGTGGTGTTTATGTTTTTGTATAACACCTGCACGGGAATCTTTACCGCCCTTGGTGATTCGGTAACCCCTTTGATTTTATTGGTAATTTCTTCTCTGGGCAACATCTGCCTTGACATTTTGTTTGTGGTCACTTTTAATAAAGGTGTGGAAGGCGCTGCCTGGGCAACCTTTCTCTGTCAGAGCGTCTGTGCGATAATTGCCTTCGCGGTACTTCTTATAAGGCTTTACAGGCTTAAAACCGATGAACCGGTGAAACTGTATTCCCGGAAGATGCAAAGGTCTATAAGCCGCATATCCATTCCGGGAATGCTTCAGCAGAGCTTTGTGTCTGTAGGCAACCTTTTTATACAGAGCTTTGTAAATCAGTTTGGCGTAAATGCCTTGGCAGGCTATCAGTCGGCAATAAAACTGAACACCTTTACGGTGACTGTTATGGCCACGATGTCAAACGGCGCGTCAAGCTTTACTGCTCAGAATCTCGGCGCAGGAAAGGTGGAGCGTATCCGCAAGGGCTTTAAAAACTGCATTGCAATAATGTGCGGAACAGCTGTTGTGCTGTCGGTAATATTCACAGTATTTGCGCCTCAGCTGGCAGGGCTGTTTCTTGATTCCTCTGCGGAGGACAATAAAGAGGCCCTTTTGATAGGAACAACGTTTCTGCGGATCGTATCTCCTGCCTTTTGTATCGTGGCGGCAAAGCTTTGCTGTGACGGCTTCTTAAAGGGCGGCGGGGCGATGAAGGAGTTTATGATAGGAACCTTTGCAGACCTTCTGCTGAGAGTGATTCTGTCCCTTGTATTGTCAAGGTTTTTCGATGTAACGGGTATATGGATGTCCTGGCCAATCGGCTGGTTCATTGCCGCCTGTATGTCGTTTTATTATTATAAAAAAGATCGTTGGCTGCATAGTAATTAGTATTAAACGGAGTAAGTGATAAATTATGTGTAATGAAAAGTCAGTAAGGAGAGCAGTTGTTGCCGTAGGAATTACAGTCCTGTCCGGGGCGATGCTGTTTGGTTGTAATGATAAAAAAGATAACGGCAAGGGGATTGACACGGAGAGAGCGACTGCTGCAGCCGTAGCTTCTTCATTGCCACATACTGATGATTTTACTGTTTCGGCAGTACCTGAGATAACGTTGGCGCCTACGGAGACTCCTACACCAGCTCCGACTCCTTCTCCTACACCTGTGCCTACAGCGACACCTACGCCGACACCGGTTCCTACACCTACGCCAACACCCACCCCGAAGCCAACGCCTACTCCCGTAGTGACACAAAAGCCGGTGCAGACTCCTGCGCCTACACCTACACCAAGGCCGATTCCTTCTGTAGACGTCATATTGCCGTCTCCTCCCTATGAGTGGGCAGGCGAGGACTCTTCTTTTTATGGCAAGATATTGATAAGCGAAGTGTGCTCAAAAAATGACGGCTTCTATTTTTCTGAGAAAAAGACTTTTCCCGACTGGGTGGAGCTGAAAAATTTGTCAGAGGAGGCGGTGAGCCTTGACGGCCTTATGCTTTACCTGACAGGGAAAAATCCATTTGAGGTGTCCCTTACGGGAATCACTCTGGAAGCCGGAGAGTACAAGGTGCTTTCCGGAGACCTGCATGGTTTTACGCTTGCATCAGAAGGCGGTTCTGTGACCCTTTGTGAAGTTAGGGAAGGGGCGAAATACAAGCTTGACGAAACTGTTTTAAATACGGTTGAGAGAAGCTGCTCCTTTGCTAAAAGTGAAATTTCCGGAAAGGTAAAGAATACCGTATATATGACCCCCGGCTTTGATAATTCCGAAAAAGGGTATGAGGAGTTTTCAGAGGGGAAAATTCTTTCAGGCCCGATAATAATTAACGAGGCGGCGGTTTCAAACGATAAGCTTCTTAAACAGAGTGACGGAGAGTTTTACGACTGGGTGGAGATCAAAAACATTTCTGCAGGAAACGTTAAATTGTCTGATTACGCCCTTACCGACAAGGAGGGCAAGCTAAAGTACACCCTTCCCAGCGTGACACTTAAACCCGGAGAGTTGACGGTAATAATATGTTCTTCCGGCTCAGGTTATGATCCTTCCGGATATTACCACGCAAATTTTTCAATAAGCGCTGACGCAGAGGCTCTGTTTCTCTACAAAAAATCTGACAAGTCCCTGATTGACAGCCTTTATATTACCGACGTGCCTCTCGGTGGAACTTTTGGAAGGATGAGCGGCAAAAACGGAGGTTTTTATTTCACCAAACCATCGCCTGCGAAAGACAACACCGGCGGCCTCAGGTTTGTATGCGAGAAGCCCTCTGCAAGCTATCCTTCGGGAGTATACGGAAAGGGCTTTGAGGTTGCGCTGTCAGGTGACGGCACGATATACTACACTCTTGACGGCTCAGATCCAACCACGTCATCTTCAAAATACAGTGCTCCGATAAAAATTTCAAAGACTACGGTGGTACGCGCTATTGTGTGCAAAAACGGGAGCGTCACCAGCAGAATCGCGGCATATTCGTATTTTGTAAATCCGGGGACTACTTTGCCCGTGGTGAGTATTGTGACGGATCCCGACAATCTCTGGAGTGATGAAACAGGTATTTACGTTCAGGGAAATCACGACAACTACAATCAGCGTTGGGAGAGACCTGCCACTATTACATATATTAACGGTGACAAGGGCTTTACAATGGATTGCGGTCTTAAGCTCCACGGCAACGGCACCAGAGTGTCCTACGAGAAAAAGTCCTTCAGAGTTCATTTCAAGGGCAAATACGGAGCCGATACTCTTAACTACAATCTTTTTAATAACGGAGTTGCCTCCTTTGACTCATTGATATTAAGAGCCGGCGAGGACTACAGATATTCAATTTTCAGAAATGAAATGGCGTCAATGTTTATGTACCGTTATATGCCGTCACTGATCACTCAAAACGGCCAATACTGCTCCTTGTACCTTAACGGAGAGTACTTCGGTATATACTATTTGCAGGAGCGCCTCACAGAGTACAATGCGGCTCAGCACAGCGGTGTTTCTGAGGATGACGTAATCGTAGAGGCCTTTAACCCTGCGCCCGGCACGGAGCTTTACGAGCTTATGCAGTTTGCGAAAAACAACGACCTTTCGGTTCAGGCGAATTATCAATATATTGCAGACCGCATTGACATGGAAAGCTTCACCGATTGGCTTATATATGAGGCCTACGTTGGAAATACTGACATTATCGCCAACGTGCGGTACGTTAAGGCCGGTAAGGATGCCAAGTGGAGAATTTCGCCCTATGACTTTGACTGGTCGATGAGGGTTCACGGAGGCTCTTTTGAAAGGGTTATTTCGGATTACCACTGGTACACAAGCTGGCTTATTCAGGGTGTCGTGGAAAATGAGGGGTACAGGGAGTACTTCCTTGACAGATTGGCATATCACCTGAAATATACTTTTAAGGCGGAGAATATGTCTGCAATTTACAAAGAATATTACGCGATAATAAAGCCCGAGGTTTCCATGGAAAGGGCAAAATGGGGCAAGACTGTTGAGCATTGGGAACAGCAGGCGGCGACGCTTCAGGCGTTCTTTACTTCTTGTGACAGAGGCAGGGAGCTGGTAAACAGCATCGCCAATGTTTTTGGCATGAACGTTCTGGAAGTAAGATATTATTTTGGATAAAATAAAAGTTTTACGGAATGGGAAAAAACTTTAAAAAAATAAACGGTTTTTCCGATTTCGGAAAAGTTCTGAGAAAAAGTCGATATAATTTCCGAGTTCGGAAAAAATGTTGACTTTTTCTTTTTTTTGGATATAATATAAATATATAAGTCGTTTATTGTTAATTACTTGAATGCAGAAATGGGGTGGCTTTACATGATAAAACGAAATGAATATCTTGCACAGTTGACAGAGTGGAAAGACAAAAATGTTATTAAAGTAATTACAGGAATAAGAAGATGCGGAAAGTCTACACTGATGAAACTTTTCCAAAAAGAATTATTATCACAGGGTGTAGAGGACTCTCAGATAATTGCAATAAACTTTGAGGATCTGGCATTTGAAGAATTATCAGACTACAAAAAGCTTTACGAGTATATTATGACAAAAATTAACAAAGAAAAAACAACGTATCTTTTTCTTGATGAAATTCAAAAGATTGAACATTTTGAAAAAGCGGTGGACAGCTTTTTTGTGCAAGACAACATTGACATATACATTACAGGATCAAATGCTTTTCTTCTCTCCGGAGAACTTGCTACACTGTTGTCAGGCAGATACGTTGAGATTTCAATGCTCCCGTTGTCTTTTAAAGAATTTTGTCAGCTTCGGGAACATGATGATAAGGATTTGCTATTTTCTGAATATTTGAAAATCGGCTCTTTTCCCTATGTTGTAGGATTGCCTGTATCTGAAGAAATGGTGGACGTATACCTTGAGGGAATTTACAATACCGTTATAGTCAAAGATATTGAAGAACGACAACAACGTAAAACGCCGGATCCTTCGAGAAGAAAAATAAATGACATTGCTCTTTTGAAGAACGTATCAAAATTTCTTGCAAATTCAATCGGTAATCCAATTTCTATAAAAAGTATATCAGATTATATAACTTCTTCAGGAAGAAAAGTGTCATACAATACAGTAGATGACTATATAGAGGCCTTAAAAGAATCGTTTGTTTTTTATTCTGCTGAGCGTTTTGACGTAAACGGGAAAAATATTCTTAAAACAAATCCCAAAATGTATATTGTAGATTTAGGGTTGAGAAGACACTTGGTGTCAAAGAAAAATTATGACCTAGGTTTTGCTCTTGAAAATATTGTATATCTGGAACTTCGGAGAAGGGGATATTCTGTTTACGTAGGAAAGTCCGGCGACGGAGAAGTGGATTTTGTGGCAAAAAAGGCAGATCGTATATTGTATTTTCAGGTTACTGCATCAATGATGGAAGAATCAACTTTTGAAAGAGAAATGCGCTCTTTACGTGCTATTTCTGACAATTATCCTAAAATAGTTTTAACTCTTGACAGGTTTACATTGGGTAATTATGAGGGGATTGAAGTTGTTAATGCGGTAGATTGGCTTTTAGGAAAATAATAAGAAAAAATAAATCAGGAGAACTATTATGGAAGCAGGAATTAAAGGAAAAAGCACGGTAATCTGTGACGAGAATAATTGCGCGGCGGCAATGGGCAGCGGCGCGTTAAAGGTATTTGCCACACCCTCAATGGTGGCGCTTATGGAAAAGGCGGCCTGGGAGAGCGTGCAGCCCTTCCTTGAAGAGGGACAGGGTACTGTGGGAACTCTTATGAACGTAAAGCACCTTGCGGCAACGCCTCTTGGCGATACGGTGGTTGCTGAAACAGAGCTTACAGAGGTTGACGGCAGAAGGCTGGTGTTCAGCGTAAAGGCAACTGACAGCGCAGGAGTTATTGGCGAGGGCGTTCACGAGAGGTTCATTATCGGCAACGAAAGATTTATGGAGTCTGTAATAAAAAAACATTCATAACGGTATAGCATAATTTGTAAAAATATGTTATCATAAAGAGAATTTAGTTTTAATTCAGCGATAAAAGACGTTTACGGAGCGGAAAATATGATGGACGAAGAACAGACAGAGATCTCTGAAAACCAGAACGAGGTGTTGTCTGCAGGAAAATTGAATATTAAGCTGGACAGCTTTGAAGGTCCTTTCGACTTGCTTTTGTCGCTTATTGATAAGCAGAAGATCGAAATAACCGACGTGCCTATCAGCGTGATTGCCGACCAATACATTGACATAATCTTTGCGGCCGGAGGCTTTAACGTAGATATTGCAGGTGAGTTCCTTGTAATGGCGTCGGCACTTCTTCACATGAAGACGCGAAAGCTTCTCCCGAAGCCTCTCCCTGAAACGGAGGAGATGACGGAAGAGCAGCTTGTGGAGCGACTTGTTATTTACAAGCAGTTTAAGGAAGTTGCAGAAAAGCTTTCCAAGGATATGGAGTATTGGAGCAATGCCCGCTACCGTGTTCAGGAGAACATTGACTTCCCTAAAAAAGAGGAAACCATAGAGCTCTCCGTGGACGAGCTTGCTATGGGCTATGAAAGGGCGAAACTCCGCTTTGAAACTCTCAGAAACGACAACACCGAGAAGATGGAGGTCATTCTTAAAATTGAGAAGGTAAGCCTTAAGGACAAGCTGAAACAGATTATCGGTGTGCTCGCAAGAAAAACCAAGGTGAAATTTTCCGAGATATTCGGACGTGGAAAGAGCAGCAAGCCGGAGACTGTTACAGGCTTCCTTGCGATACTTGAGCTTAACAGAAGAAAGAGCGTTGACCTGGTACAGAAGCAACTTTTCGGCGAAATTGAGATTATCAAGGCAAAGGACGATATGACGGAAGGTCTTACAAATCTGGAGGGATACGATGAGTGGGATTGATGAACAGATTGATATAAATGAAGAGAATGGAATGCTCACGGAGCAGGAGGCTATCGCAGAGGCTCTGGTTTTTGCGGCAGGGGAGCCTGTCAAGGTGGAGAGCATTGCCATTGCCATAAAAAGCGACAAAAGACAGGCGGCAAAGATAATGGACAAGCTTATCCGTGAGTATGAGGCCAGAAACGGCGGCATTATCATCAGAAAACTTGACAAAAGCTACGTTTTTTGTTCAAAGCCCTCTTTGCACGAGGAGATAAGGGACTTTTTTGAAAAGCCTTCCCAGACGGGGCTCAGCCGTGCGGCAATGGAAACACTTTCTATCGTTGCGTACAACCAGCCTGTTACAAGGGCAGGGATTGAGTTTATAAGAGGTGTAAACAGCGACGGCGTTCTCGTAAGGCTTCTTGAAAGAGGTCTTGTGGAGGAGTGCGGAAGATCCGAAAACCCCGGAAGACCTATCCTTTACGGCACTACGGTGAAGTTTTTGCAGGCAATGGGTATCGAGAGTCTTTCCCAGCTTCCGGCCCTTGAAAAAATCAATGCAGAGCAGAAAAAAACTGACGTCGAAAGTGCCGATAATGCAGAAAATGCAGAAAATGCAGAAGTCGGGGAAGCGGCAGAAACTGAAAAAGCGGCGGACAATGCCGGTAATGAAGAAATTTAATACAAGTTTTTGTATATTGCGCAATAAAACAATTGCAAAACGTCACAAAATATTGTATAATCCAAAAGGTTGATTTTTAAGAGGCGTATTCGTCTCTTTGAAATACAAAAATGTATACTTTACATCATCATTTTGAAAGGGGTTCAGTAACATATGAATTATTCTCGTGAAGTAGAAGAAATGGTATGTGTAAGACAAGGCGCGAACCACGGTCCCGCTCCCATTCCTGAGGAGGCACAGTGGATCAAGGTTAAGGAAATTACAGACGTTTCCGGTCTTTCACACGGTGTGGGCTGGTGTGCACCTCAGCAGGGCGCTTGTAAGCTTACTCTTAATGTTAAAAACGGTATTATCGAAGAGGCTCTCGTAGAGACTCTGGGTTGTTCAGGTATGACTCACTCTGCAGCTATGGCAGCAGAAATCCTGGGCGGAAAGACTCTTCTCGAAGCTCTCAATACAGACCTCGTATGTGACGCTATTAACGTTGCTATGAGAGAAATTTTCCTCCAGATCGTATACGGAAGAACTCAGTCTGCATTCTCTGAGGATGGACTTTCCATCGGTGCAGGTCTTGAGGACCTCGGTAAGGGTCTCAGATCTCAGGTTGGTACAATGTACGGCACAAAGGCTAAGGGCGTTCGTTACCTTGAGATGGCAGAGGGCTACGTTCTCAGCATCGGTCTTGATGAGAACAATGAGGTTATCGGCTACAAGTTCGTTCACCTCGGAAAAATGATGGAAGCTATCAAGAAGGGTGTAGACCCCAAGGAAGCTTACGAAAAGAACATCGGTACTTACGGCCGCTATGCAGATGCTGCTAAGTACATTGATCCCAGAAAAGAATAATAGAGGGAGGCGTTTATAATGGCTTTATTTGAAGGATATGAGAGAAGAATTGAAAAGATCAACGCAACCCTTAAAGAATACGGCATTGCTTCCCTTGAAGAGGCAAAGCAGATCTGTCTTGATAAGGGCATTGACGTAGAGGCAATCGTAAAGGGCGTACAGCCTATCGCATTTGAGAATGCAGTTTGGGCATACACTGTAGGTTGCGCAATTGCTATTAAGAAGAACACCGTTAATGCGGCTGACGCTGCTGAGGCAATCGGTCTCGGTCTCCAGTCATTCTGCATTCCCGGCTCCGTTGCAGACTCAAGAGACGTTGGCGTAGGCCACGGAAATCTTGCTGCTATGCTTCTCCGCGAGGAGACAAAGTGCTTCTGCTTCCTGGCAGGTCACGAGTCTTTCGCAGCAGCAGAGGGCGCTATCGGTATTGCAAAGACAGCTAACAAAGTAAGAAAGGAACCCCTCCAGGTTATCCTTAACGGTCTCGGCAAGGACGCTGCTTTGATTATCTCCAGAATCAACGGCTTCACATACGTTCAGACTGAATTCAACTACTCTACAAGAGAGCTTACAGTAGTTAAGACTACTAAGTACTCCAACGGTGACAGAGCAGCAGTAAGAGTTTACGGCGCTAATGACGTAAACGAGGGTGTTGCTATCATGCAGAAAGAGGCAGTTGACGTTTCTATCACAGGTAACTCCACAAACCCCACAAGATTCCAGCACCCTGTTGCAGGAACATATAAGAAGTGGGCTATTGAGCACGGCAAGAAGTATTTCTCAGTTGCATCCGGCGGCGGTACGGGAAGAACTCTCCACCCCGACAACGTTGCAGCAGGTCCTGCTTCTTACGGTCTCACTGACACAATGGGCAGAATGCACGGCGACGCTCAGTTTGCAGGTTCATCTTCTGTTCCTGCACACGTTGAGATGATGGGTCTTATCGGTATGGGTAACAACCCTATGGTAGGCGCTACAGTTGCAGTTGCAGTTGC
>JAGAKK010000010.1 GCA_017625675.1 Clostridia bacterium
ACTTCCTCCCGAAAGCGGAACGTCTGCACCCGGCACAGAAGCCACAGCAGAAGCTCCTTCTGCAGAAGCTACAGCAGAGCCTACAGGCGAAGCTGCAGACAGCACAGAGCTTCCGGCAAGCGATGATCCGGTTGTGGAAGCAACTGCAACAGCAGCTCCCACAGCAACTCCGAAGCCTACGGCTACACCGAAACCTACAGTAAAGCCGACAGCGACTCCTGCACCCACGGCGAAGCCCACTGCCAAGCCTACAGCTACACCGACTCCTAAGCCTACCGCAAAACCCACGGCTACACCTACACCCAAGCCCACGACTTCTTCTGAATATCCGTGGAGCAACGAGGTAACAACGTATCTGACCGGCGACCCGGATAGGTTCGGTAATATTATCAACTTAACAACTGTAAGCTCAAAAAAGTCAAACTTGGGCAATACAATTTTTGGAAAATGTGCAACAGGAAAATGGGCAGGAGTTTGGTGCAATGACTCCGATGAAATGTATTTTGAAGCTGTAAATAGCAACGGTATTATTTCTCAGGTATATAAAAACAAATGGTATGATTACTCCGTATATGAGTACAAGGATGGGAAACGAGTTACCGGCGTATATTTGAACTCTTCCTATACAAAGCCTAACGCTACTATAAAAGAAATTCCTTTTAATGAATCGCAATGGAATTCATTCGTAGCGTACAACTGCTTCGGTGTAGAAATAAAGCTTTTACAAAGCAATCAGAACCCCATAGCTTGTAATTTTTATCCATTGGAAAGCGGAGATTTTGTCCTTGACCTCGGTGGAATACCAATAATCCTTAACAACTATTCAAGTATAGACAATATACAAGTGTACTACACAGGGTTAGTTGGCGGATTATATGACATTCAAGTCAGTGTCAACAATCACGTAGTTTACGAGGCAGATATAATTGGAAATGATGTTCGAGCCTAACTGATTTTATTTAATTTAATATTTCAAGCGGAAATATGCCGCCTTATGAAAAGCCTAAAGTTTTTTGTAAGGCGGCTTTTTCATACACAAAAAATATCAGCGCTCCTGTAGCGCAGAAAGGAGAAAAAATGAAAAAAAGAAAAAAACTAATTTCTTTGCTTTTGTGCTTTGTACTTCTTGTTACAAACTGCCTTGTTTCAAACGCAGCTTATGAAGACGAAAACAACGTAAGAAAAATTAGCAAAAAATGTATAATTGGAAAAATATTGGCATATCCTCTACTATGAACATATTTTGCGGAGGTGTGTATAAATGAAGAGAATGACAATCTTTTTGTGTGCGGCATTGGCGGTGCTTATAGTGATGCCTTGTGCGGTTGCTTTGTGTGTGGAGTTGGCGGCTGAGAAGGACAACGGCGGCAACAGCGTTCTTATGTTATCGTCGGACAGGCTGGGTACTTACGGAAGGCTTCTTGTGGATTACGGGCAGGCGTCTGATATTGTGGGAAGCAACGTTTCTTTGCAGCAGGGTACGGTGGATTGGTATCATAAATATCTTGAGGAAAACGGCGGCGCAGAGGACGATAACGATAAAGAAAACAGCGGTGCTTCCGTAAAAAATATTGAGGTTAAGGTGTATTTTCACAAGGAAGATATTGTCAGAAAAGTTGACCTTGAAGAATATCTTGCAGGAGTGGTGCTGGGGGAGATGATGATTTCTTTTGAAGAGGAAGCCCTCAAGGCTCAGGCCATTGCCGCAAGGTCGTACACACTTTATATGATGGAACAAGGAGAGGGCGCCAGCCATAAAGACGGGGCGGTGATTTGTACGGACCATACCCATTGCCAGACGTGGAAAGACCCTGCAGAGCTTTATAATGCGTATCCGGACGAGCAGGCGGAGAAGTATTACGAAAAATTGATGCGTGTAATAGATGACACAAAAGGCAAAATACTTATGTACGAGGGCAAGGTGGTTCAGGCCTATTACTTTGATAACAGCGGAGGCTTTACAGAGAGCTATGACAGCGTCTGGGGAGGCGAAAACCTTGATTACACACAGTCTATTCCTTGTATGGGGGAGGCCGATAAGGATAATTTCTGTACGTTGGACTATTTTTCAGCAGAGGAGTTTCTGGAGAGGTTTAAAAAGGCAAATGAAAACGTAGACGCAACGGCGGAAACGGTTTTCTCCACGATAAAGATATTGTCAAGAACCGAGTCGAACCGGATTGATGAGATGTCGGTTGGCGGTGTGGTGTTTAAAGGCACTGCTATGAGGTCAATATTGGGGTTAAAGTCGACCAACGTTATTTTCAGAGAACTTGATGACGGAAGAATTCTCACCGTGACTTTCGGGTACGGCCACGGTGTAGGAATGAGCCAATGGGGCGCTCAGGCCATGGCAGAGAGGGGCAGTACCGCAGAGGAAATACTGAAGTATTATTACAAGGGTGTGGAAATTGTAAACCTATACGAGCTGTGATGAATATAATTGTTTTTAGAAATGATTTTGTAACGATGAAAACGATATGAAACTTGGCGAATTAAAAGAGGGAGAATGCGCGGTAATTGAATATATAAAACTCGGCCCCACAGCGGCAACACGGGTTGCCGCTGTGGGCTTTGTAAAAGGGACAGCCCTGCGGTGCTTCCGGAGAAGCGCCGGGGGCTGTCCTGCCGCGTTTTATATATTGGGATCTGTTTTTGCTCTGAGAAAAAGGACCTGCGACTGTATTGAGGTCAGAAAAATCATTTGTGATAATAAGTGACGCTGACGTCGCCTTTGTCAACGGTTATGATTGCAGTTTTTTCAAGGCTTGTTATAGGAGTTGCGCCAAGCTCTTCCAGCCAGCCTCTCACTATAAGTGTTTTCCAGGGGCCTTCTCCCGGCTTTTCAGGGTCACAGGTGTTTGTCCAGAGCCAGTCGGGGGTAGGCCACAACGTATATTTAGGCGCAATAAGCTCGTATACGCGTTTTTCACAGGCGTTCTGGCCGTGGTGCGCCATCTGAACCATATCAGCCTTTAGCCTTTTTCCGTGCATTGCGGCGAGTTTGTCGCCTCCTTTTATGGCAAGGTCGCCGAGGATAAGGAGCTTGAATTCATTATCGTTATCATATTTTTCTGTCACCATAAAGGCGCAGGAATTATTATTATATACGTCTTCCTTAATGTCAGGGTTTGCAATGCCCAGAACTTCTATTTCAAGGTCATCAATTTTAAAAATTTCACCAAGGCAGAGAGTTTTCAATGTAAATGGCGTGTTATTGATCGCATCATTAAAACCATTGATCTCGCCTGCTCTGTTAGGATCGCTTGCGGCAAGCTCCGGGTCCATCGGACTGTAATAAACTGCATCGGCAGTAATTTCACCGGGCTCCTCTGATATTTTCTTAAAAACGCTGTAGTGATCGTGGTGGGGGTGCGTAATAAACCAATAGTCTATATGATTTCCCTGAAGCGCGATAATCTCTCTGAAAAGCTCTGTAGTGTCTGCTGTGCCTCCGTCAAAGACAATGACTTTTCCGCCGTTCGTGACAATGACGTAACCCATCATCTGGCAGGGACTCTGGTTTTTTAGTTGGTAGATTTTCATGGAAAACCTCCTTGTGCATGTTATTTTAGTTGATTATACGATAATATTGACTTTTTATCAAGGTTGTTTTGCTTATTTCATTGACTTTTATGCGGGAAAGTGTTATTGTATTTGGTGTATAGTTTGCTCTTTTTTCAGAAGTGGAGATGATAATTTTGCGATTTAAGTTCAATGTAAAATCTCTTGTACTTATACTTATCGATATTGCGTGCATAGTTTTGTCCTATCTGGTGGCTACTTTTATCAGAGCAGACGACCTTATGAAGCAGATTGAATATATTGAACAGGCTCCGGGAGAGGTTTACGGCCTCGTGCTGAGCTTGCCTGCTATTGCCATTCCGATTATTTACGTGGTGGTCTTTCTTTGCTTCGACATGTACACTACATTGCTAAGACATATTACCGTGGAGGATTGTTTTTCCTTTACCGCGGCCAACGTCATTGCGGCAGGAATTACCATAGTTTACAACTATTTGCTTTTCCCGATGCTGGGTAATTTTGAAGGCTCTAAAATTGAGAGAATTCCTACGGGTGTCGTTCTGATGGCTGCAGTGTTTATCTTCGTTCTTTCCGTGGCAGTAAGGGCTGTTCCCAGAATTGCCTCCGGTATGCGAAGCGGTTATCTTAACAAGCACAGCAGAGAACCCATGAGAAGAGTAATGATCTACGGCGCAGGCGAGTCCGGTTTTGCTCTTTTAAGAGAGATGCAAAGACCTGAGAGTAAGAGCACTGTAGTTGCTTTTTATGATGACGATGATGAAAAGACAGGGTCTAAGATCAACGGTATCCGTATTTTCGGCGACAAGAGCGGCATGGAAAACACCGTTAAGGCTCTTGCAATTGATGATATCGTTATTGCGGCGCCCTCTGCATCTACAGCCCAGCTACAGGCTATGATCAATAAATGTAAGACCACAGGCTGTAAAGTTAAAAGATTGCCCTCCATTTACGATATGGTAATGGACAGCGATACGAAAGCGACTCACGTAAAAGACGTGGATATTGCAGATATCCTTGGCAGAGAAGAAACCCAGATAGACGTTGACAGCATCAGCGGATACATAAAGGGAAGCGTTGTCCTCGTAACGGGAGCAGGCGGTTCCATCGGTTCTGAGCTTTGCCGTCAGATAATAAGGTACAAGCCCGGAAAGCTTATTCTTCTTGACATTTACGAGAATAACGTTTATGACCTTGAAAATGAGCTGAGAAGAAACGAGAACAATAAAGACGTTCCTATGCTTACGTACATTGCCTCCGTAAGAGATTACAAGAGAATGACGGATGTGTTTGACGTAGAAAAGCCTGATATCGTATTTCACGCGGCTGCCCACAAGCACGTTCCTCTTATGGAATTTAACCCCGGCGAGGCTATCAAAAACAACGTTCTCGGAACGTATAATTCTGCCAGAGTATCCTCGGAGCACGACGTAAAAGCGTTCGTTCTTATTTCTACGGACAAGGCTGTAAATCCTACCAATATCATGGGCGCTACCAAGCGAATTGCGGAAATTATTATCCAGTCTTTCAGTAAGGTGAGTAAGACACGCTTTGTGGCAGTCAGATTCGGCAACGTTCTGGGCAGTAACGGAAGCGTTGTTCCCCTGTTTAAACACCAGATTGAGAACATGGGCCCTGTTACCGTTACACATCCTGACATAACGAGATTCTTTATGACTATTCCCGAAGCTGCAAGGCTTGTCGTTCAGGCAGGCGCTATGGCTGAGGGTGGCGAAATCTTTATTCTTGATATGGGAGAGCCTGTTAAAATTGATTCTCTTGCAAGAGATCTGATAAGGCTTTCGGGATACGTTCCGGACGTGGATATTGAGATTAAGTACACAGGCCTTCGCCCCGGCGAGAAGCTTTACGAGGAGCTTCTGAGAGAAGAAGAGGGCGTATCCGCTTCTGCAAGGGAAGGTATCTTTATTGCTCAGCCCTTTATTATGGAGTGGAGCGACGTGGAGAAGATGCTTGAGGAGTTTACCGCCTGCATCAACGCTGACCACGATACTGTGGCTGCTTGCATAAAGAAATACGTTCCTACGTACAAGCCTGACGTTGATCCTGCTCAGAAGGACAAGTCGGAGAAATAAAAGAGGGTATATTGGCGTTGTAAATGCGTACAATATATTATTGCAAAAATACCAAAGATAAATAATTGTTCAGAGGAGTGACCTTTATAATGAAAATAAAGAGAAGCGCAGTGGTTTCTACGGTTGTTTCTGTTTTGATATTGGTTTTTGCGTCGGCATACTTTTCGGTAGGCCTGCCGGTGCTTAATGCTTTGATAAATCCGTTGCCGCAGGGAGGACACACGAATTCTTCCGGTGTGGTAATCAGTGGAGATATTCTTCATCTGGATTTCGGCGACGATTCCAATAAAGAAACACTTGCGCCTAATGCTACGATGCCTCCTGCAGTTGAAATAACGCCCGGAGGACAGGTTGGCGAGATACAACAGGTAGAGGGCCGTCAGGTTATCTTTAAACCCGGAACTAAGAACGTACTTCTTCTGGGATATAATTCCGACGAAGGACTTTGTGATTCAATCTTTATCCTGAATATTGACGAGGAAACAAAGGTGATGAAGCTGGTTTCTATCCCCAGAGATGCCTACGTACCTTATTCCGCTGAGATACAGTCCATTATGAAGCAGAAGAATTATTATAATTCTCCCGGCTCGTTTAAAATCAATGCTGCCACGTATATGGGTAATAACATTGTAAAGTATGAGGGCGGAAAGTTCGGAAATTCAGGAATTGATTTCCTTTGCAGTATTATCGACAATCTTTTGCCCAACGGCTGCAAAATTGATGAATACGTATACGTGGATTTTGACGGATTTATGGATATTATTGACACTGTAGGCGGTGTTGAGGTCACAGTACCGGAGAATATGTACAGCCGTTCAGGAGAATTGATGCTTGCCAAGGGAAAGCAGAGGCTTAATGCCAGACAGGCGTTGTTCTACGTCAGATACCGTACGAGAATCAATGCAGATGGTACCGTTGACGGCGGTGGCGGAGATAACTTCCGTAAAGTAAATCAGGTGGGATTTCTTGTGGAAATATCCAGCCAGATAATAACAAAAGAAA
>JAGAKK010000011.1 GCA_017625675.1 Clostridia bacterium
CTTGATGCTCTTTCCGCCAAAGCCACAGCCTTCTCAGAATATTCAATAACCTCTTTATATGATTTTTCAATTACACCTTCTGCTAAGGCCTTGTCCACAGAATTGTCCTTTTCTCCGATAACGTCAGAAACCACCTTGATTGCAAACGTTCTGTGAGCCTCGAAAAAAAGGCTTGCCCCGAAAAGAGCGCCGTACCCTTCCATATCAGCCAAGGTAACGGCGTTTACAATATCTCCCGCAGTTTCCAGCTGTGCCTTTTCTTCAACCGGCTTTGAAAAGCTCCTGAGCTCCGCTTTATTAAACTCACAAGGACAAAGCAGGTCACAATCTGTGTAAATTGCATTGCCCTCTTCGTTTTTTGCGCAGGTTGCCATAAAAACGTCCCCAACGCTTGGTTTCAAAGATTCAGAAAAAGCTCCGCAGATACCGTAGTTTACGAAAATATCGTTGTCCTTCGGGGGAAACAGGGTACAAAGCATTGTAACTGCAGAATTTGCATTGTCACGGCCTGTGCCGCACACCACCAGGATAGCCTTGCCGTTACCCGGGGCACTCTCCTTAGCAGCCCCAAAAAACTGATACCTACCCTTAACGTTCAGCCGTTTCAGCTTGTAATATTCAATTATCGGTCTTGCCTCAATATACAAGGCACAGCAATAATAGATCATATCACACCAAGATTTTCCATAAGTTTTTCAGCGCATTTAATTCCGTCTACCGCCGCAGAGGTTATCCCTCCCGCATAGCCTGCCCCCTCACCGCAAGGGTAAAGTCCCTTCAAGGAGGACATACCTCTCTCATCTCTTAATATTCTCACAGGGGAAGAACTTCTTGACTCCACTCCCGTAAGCACCGCATCGTAAGCTCCGAAGCCCTGTATTTTTTTATCAAATACCGGCAACGCCTCTTTTATAGCCTCTGCCGCAAACTCCGGCAGGCACTCCCTGACGCTTGAAAGTGTAACCCCGGGAAGATAGCTTGGCATCACCTTTCCGAAAGAACGTGACTCACGGCCTGCGATAAAGTCGCCTGCCAGCTGCACCGGAGCCTTGTAGCCTCCGCCTCCTAAGCGGAATGCCTTTCTCTCAAGTTCTCTTTGAAACTCCACGCCTGCAAGGGGAGACGCCCCCTCTATCATTTCAGGCGAAATACCTACCAGAAGAGCGCTGTTGGAATTTTCAGCATCTCTTTTAAACTCACTCATTCCGTTAACGGCAAGCAAGCCCTCCTCAGAGCTTGCAGGCACAACAGTGCCGCCGGGACACATACAAAAAGAGTACACGCCCACGCCGCTTTCCGTTACACAGGACAATTTATAATCCGCAGCCCCCAGACGGCCTTTTCCGGCAAAGCTTCCGTACATTGCCCTGTCAATGTCCTCCCGCCTGTGCTCAATACGAAGGCCCACCGCAAAAGGCTTCTTTTCCATCTTAATGCCGTGGCGATAAAGCATCTCAAAAGTATCCCTTGCGCTGTGGCCGATGGCAAATACAGCGTGATTGCAGGGAATTATCTCCTCTTTTTCGTCCTTTATTATTTTAAGACCCTGAAGGAAACCGTTCTCACCGTACAATACGTCTGAAACCTTTGTATTGAACAAGAAACTGCCCCCAAGGGAGATAATTTTTTCACGCATATTTTCAATGGTGGTGCAAAGCTTGTCAGTGCCTATGTGAGGCTTTCCCTGCCACAATATCTCCTCCGGCGCGCCGTTTTCCGCAAACTCTTTGAGCACGTAGGCGCATCTTATATCTTTTATACCGGTGTGCAATTTTCCGTCAGAAAAAGTGCCTGCGCCGCCCTCTCCGAACTGAACGTTTGATTCAGTGTCAAGAACGCCCGTACTTTTGAAAAGACTTATCGACTTCTTTCTGTCCGAAACCTTTCCTCCTCTTTCAATAACGATGGGGTTCAAACCGTTTTTAGCAAGTGTCATTGCCGCGAAAAGGCCTGCAGGACCGCTTCCCACTACCACCGGTGAAATCTTTGGAATATTGTTTTTATTGATATTTACCCTTTCGGGAACGTATTCTTTCTCTTCTGCTAAAGCGCCCGCTTTTGTTTTAACGCCTTTTTTCAGCAAAACCTTCACAGAGGCCACAAAATGCACGTCGCTCTTTTTCCTTGCATCCACAGATCTCTTTAAAAGTCGTATCTCTGAAACGTCCTCAGGCGCTACACCCAGCTCCTTTGCCGCCTTTTTAACAAGGTCTTCATCCATATAGTCAACCGGAAGTTTCAGTCCTGAAATCACTTTACCAATCATCCTGATCTTCCTCCTCTTCCATTTTGAAAAGACCTGTGTAACGAAGCACCTCGGAATCGTTGTCTATCATCGTTTTAAGATTATCTGCAGTACCCAGTATCACCGTCAGCTTCTTTGCCCTGGTGATGGCAGTGTACAAAAGGTTTCTCGTCATAAGCATAGGCGAAACGCTGACAATGGGTATAATACAGTAATCAAACTCACTGCCCTGACTCTTGTGCACCGTAATTGCGTAGCAATGCTCCAATTCTCTCGCTGTAAGATAGTCGTAAAAAACCAGTCTGCTGTCATCAAAAACCACGGTAATTATCTTGTTTTTCAGGTCAATGGCCTCCACGATACCCATTTCACCGTTAAAGACACCCTCTCCGGTAATAGCAGGGTTGTAGACGTCCTCCCAGATAAGGTCGTAGTTATTTTTTATTTGCATCACCCTGTCGCCTTTTCGGAAAATAACACCGCCGAGCTCCACCTCAGGCTTTCCGGCTGCAGGGGGATTCAGAACGCTCTGCAGTTCCTTATTTACCGCAATGCTTCCGCACACACCTTTTCGGTTGGGCATTATCACCTGAATATCCGTCATAGGGTCAATGCCGTATTTCTTCGGAAGCCTTGTTTTGCAAAGCTCCTTGATAGTGGCAATGCAGGAATCGCTGTCGTAACGATTCATCAGGAAAAAGTCGCCCTCCATTGAATTCATCTCCGGCATCTCGCCCCGGTTTACGCTGTGGGCGTTGACGGTAATGAGGCTCTTCTGGTCCTGTCTGTACACTTCATCAAGCACTACCGTTTCAAAACATCCGCTGTCAATAACGTCACGAAGCACCTTGCCGGGGCCAACTGACGGAAGCTGATCCTTGTCACCGACCAGAATCAATCTCGTCCCCGGTTTTACTGCCCTTAAAAGATGGAACATAAGAAGGGTATCCACCATTGAGGACTCGTCCACGATAAGGGCGTCACATTTAAGGGGTGACTTTTCATTTCTCTTGAAGGAAATGTTTCTGTCGTTTCGCTCTTCCCCTTCTTCGGTTTTCGCAAAGTCCACCTCAAGAAGCCTGTGTATAGTCTTTGCGTTTTCTCCGCAGGCAAGGGACATTCTCTTCGCAGCTCTGCCCGTAGGCGCCGCCAGAAAGCACACTCCGCCCTCTGCCATAATTATACGCATTATGGCCTTGATAATGGTGGTCTTACCGGTTCCCGGGCCGCCCGTAATTACCAGCAACCCGTTTTCGCCTGCCTTCAGAATAGCCTCTTTTTGCTTGTCAGCAAGCTTTATATCATTTTCTCTTTCAAAAAACTTAATTGTCTTTTCAATATTTTTCCTGTCGGGACGAAAGGGTGTTTCGCTTATATCAATAAGTCTTTGCTCAATATAGCGCTCTGCATCAAACATATCCCGAAGGTACACCATGCACTCTCCGTTAATATCGCACTGAACTATCTTGCGATACTTTTTAAGGGTCTCAAGACACTCCTCAAAAAGCCCCTCGCCGCACAAAACGTTTCTCCGAAGCTCGTAAAACAGCCGGTCCTTTTCAAAGCAGACGTGGCCCTCTCCGTAAAGACCTGAAAGAAGGAACAGAATGCAGGACATAACACGGTCAGCCGACTCCTCGGGAAAGCCTAATTCCATTGCAATTTTGTCAGCAGTCCTGAAAGAAATACCGTCAACGTTGTCGGCAAGAACGTATGGATTTTCACTTACAATGGTTATGGTGTCAGAGCCGTACATACGATACACTTTAAGGGCCAGAGAAGTACCCACTCCGAACCTTGCAAAAAACATTACCGTCTCACTGCTCTCCTTGTGCTTTGTAAAGGCTTCGCTTATCTTTTTCACTTTTTTGGCGGTAATACCCCTCACAGTTTCAAGGAGCTCCGGCTGGAACATAATAATATTAAAAGTATCCTGCCCGAACTTGTCCACAATGGCGCCTGCAAGGCCGGGACCGATACCCGCTATCAATCCCGAAGCAAGGAAGGATTTAATTCCGTTGATATCTGACGGCAACTGTTTTTCGAAGCTTTTCACGCTGAACTGGAGTCCGTAAACGTTGTGAGTTTCCCAGGTTCCCTCTGCCACAATGTACTCCCCCACGTTCAGAAAGGGCATAACTCCCCTGGCAACGGCCTCTTCGCTGCCTGTATCAATTGCTATTACCTTGTACCCGTTCTCATCGTTGTCATAAATTATCTCCTCAACGACGCCCTTTATCTTTTCCATTGTCACTCCTGAACGCAAAATGCAGTAACAGCACGTGTGCGGTTATCATCATTGCAAAAATTGCAGTTAAAAACACTGCCTCCATAAATATTTCTGTAATCAAAGCAACGCACCTCCTACTTAAATGATATAAAATCATCACGTAAAAGGTGCGTAAAGAACGTAGTTCAATCGCCTTAAATATTAATTTTCTTCCATCAATGCATTAAACTCATCGCCCTCAATCTTCTCTTTCTCAAGAAGCACCTGAGTAATTTTCTCAAGCTTATCTTTGTTCTCAATGAGTATCTGTTTAGCTTTTTCATAAGCCGCATCAATGATTTTCTTAACCTCACGGTCAACCGTTGCAGAAAGCTCCTCGCTGGCTGTTCTGGTATGACCGTAATCCTTGCCGAGGAACACCTCGTCGCTTCCGGTATTCATGATAACGTTTCCGAGAACGTCACTCATACCGTATTTTGCAACCATACTCATAGCGATGTTGTTGGCTGTCTGAAGGTCAGAGGAAGCGCCCGTACTTACGTCGCCCAGCATAAGCTCCTCTGCCGCTTTTCCGCCGAGAGACACCACGATATGCTCAAAAAGCTGGCCCTTTGTAACGTAATCCTGATCGTCGTCCGGACGGTGCGCAGTATAACCGCCTGCAGTTCCCGCAGGGATAATTGACACACGGTCTACCTTATCCGTAGATGATATCACCTTCACCGCAATGGCGTGACCTGCCTCGTGATATGCAGTAAGCTTCTTCGCCTTTTCCGTCATTACGCGGCTTCTCTTCTCAGGGCCTACGATAACTCTGAAAACAGCCTCTTTAATGTGTCCCGGCTCAATGGCTTTCTTATCGTCACGGGCTGCAAGCAGCGCAGACTCATTCATAAGGTTCTCAATATCTGCCGCTGTAAAGCCTGACGTATTCTTCGCAACTTCGCCAAGGTCAACCTCTTCTGCCACAGGCTTGTTCTTCGCATGAACCTCCAGCATCTTCTGTCTGGCGGCAATGTCCGGATAACCTACTACGATCTTCCGGTCAAATCTGCCGGGTCTTGTAAGAGCAGGGTCAAGTATGTCAGGTCTGTTGGTGGCCGCAATGATAATAATGCCTTCGTTAATACGGAAACCGTCCATCTCAACGAGAAGCTGGTTAAGAGTCTGCTCTCTCTCATCGTGTCCGCCGCCCATTCCTGCGCCTCTGTGACGACCTACTGCATCAATTTCATCAATAAAAATAATACAGGGAGAATTTTTCTTCGCTTGTTCAAAAAGGTCACGTACTCTTGCAGCGCCTACTCCTACGTACATTTCAACGAAGTCAGAACCGCTTATTGAGAAGAACGGCACGCCCGCCTCACCTGCAACAGCCTTTGCAAGATAGGTCTTACCTGTTCCGGGAGGGCCCACCATAAGGACACCCTTAGGAATTCTTGCGCCAAGCTCAGTATATTTCTTAGGATTTTTAAGGAAGGAAACAAGCTCCTCCAATTCCTCTTTTTCCTCATCTGCACCGGCAACATTTTCAAACTTTACGTTGCTGGTGGTATAAAGCCTTGCCCTGCTTCTGCCGAAGTTCATAACCTTTCCGCCGCCGCTGCTGTTCTGCCCCATAAAAATAAAGAGGAACAGTACTACAACACCGAACATCAGCACCATAGGGATATACGCAACCCATGCCGGCGGATAATCGTTTTTAACAAGATAATCAAAGTCCGGTTTTCCCGAGCCTTCCTCTGCCGGGGAGTTCAGAATATCCGTAATAAACTTGTCAAAATTCTCAGACACGACCAGTTCGTATTCCGTGTCAGGGCGAAGCTTGACTTTTTTCTCCTTGCCCTTCTCGTCGAACCTTATCACCTCAACCTCTTTTTTAAGAGTGATCACGGCCACGTCTACGTTTTCCTTATCCTTAAGAAGGATGCTCTCAACGTTATTCGCCGCAATCTGATCGATAAGTTCGCTGTTCATTATTTCTTCGCCGGGCATCAGACTCGTAACAAGCATAGCGCCAAGAACGATAATAACGACCATCACCACAAAAAAAGATAGATTTTTTAACCCTTTCAATTTATACCTCCGTCCGGTTACTCTCCGTCATAAATACGAAGCTCCGGTATGTTTCTCATATAATCATTGTAATCCAAACCGTAACCTACAACAAATTCATTCGGAACTGTCATTCCGCAATAATCCACCTCAAGCCCTTCGTTAAGTCTTCTGTCAGGCTTGTCAAATGCAGTGCATACAGCAACGCTTGCCGCGTTTCTCAAAGCAAAAAGCTTTTTAAGATATCCAAGAGTTATTCCTGTGTCAATAATGTCTTCCACAATCAACACGTGCTTTCCCTCTACTGAAAAATCAATATCCTTTAAAATCTTTACCTCTCCGGTAGTAGTGGTTCCGCTGTAGCTCTTCGCCACGAGAAAATCAAGCTTCACAGGCACGGTCAGCTCTCTTACAAGGTCTGCCATAAATATAAAAGCGCCTCTCAGGACACCTATTACCACAAGCTCTTTTCCTGCATAGTCTTCACTGATCTTTTTTCCAAGCTTCTTAACCATTTCGGCAAGCTCTTCCTTACTTACTAATACTTTATCGCAATGCTCATACATAATAATTACTCCTTTGATTTCTCAATCTTTACAATTATAGCACAACGGGACCCCTCATGTACAGAGGCAAAATCACTTCTTCTTAAAGAAAAAATATGAATGACTTCATTTTCCATCGCAAGCAAGGGAATATTATCCCTCATCTTCACAGGAACCTTGCAATCGGTAAAAAATCGTCTCAGCGGCTTTCCGCCCTTGCCGTTAAAGGGCCTAAAAAAATCGCCCGCTCTTCTCGTCCTCAAGGTTACGTTCTCTTTCACTTTTCCGAAAGTTTCATTGTCAAAGACAACGGAAAGATTACCGCTTTTTCTGCACTCCCGTACAGCCTCCTGCACTGACTCTCCCGACAAGATCTCAGATTTTACAAAATACTTCGTTCCGTCAGGGCAATTAAACACAGCACCTTTTTCAATTTCGCTGAATGGTACTTCCTCCGACATCTCAGTTTTTTTCCTTTTTCCGGGCTCCTTGATATTTTTCACGCCCAGATAGTAATAATTGCCAGATTTTGTGCAAATTACACCTTTTGCCGCCTCTGCGTAACCGCCTGCAGAGTTTTTCAGTATATATTCATATATGCGCTCAGTCATTTTTTTATCAATACCGGTGCTGTCTTTAAAAACAGGCTTGCCGTCCCGCAAAACCTTTGAAAGAGCAAGTCTTATCGCCCTCTTTGCAAGAACCGGTCCATTATCGTTAATAGCCTTTCCGTCTATTTCCACGTTGCCGTTTTCAAGGCAGGTGGCAGAGGCTTCAAAGACTTTTTCCGCCATACCCTTTACGTATTCATTTTCTTCTGCGGCAAGCTTTGAAAGCCTCAGAAGGCTCTCGGTAACGTCAATGTCAAGCTCGCTGCTGATGTACGGAAGTATCTTGTTCCGTATTTTATTTCTCGTATAATCGTTCTGAAAATTTGTGGAGTCATTCCGGAAGGCAACGCCGGCATCAATGCACACCGTCTCCGTTTCCTCCCTTGAAATATCAAGAAGAGGTCTTACCACGTTGTCCCTTTTGTACGATATGCCTTTAAGACCTTCAAGGGACGAGCCTCTTGCAATATTAAAGAAAACCGTTTCTGCCCTGTCGTTCCGGTTGTGAGCAACGGCAATAACAGTTTTCCCTTGCCCCTCGGCAAAACTCGTCGCCGCCTCGTTAAAGGCATCATAGCGCAGCTTTCTCGCAGCCTCCTCCAATGAGATTTTATTCTTCTCCGCAAAGCCGGGCACGTCGCCTCTTTTTACCACCAGCTCTACACCGTTTTTTTCGCAGAATTCACGACAAAACGCCTCGTCCTCATCAGCCTCAGCGCCTCTGATGCAGTGGTTATAATGCAAGGCTGTAATGAAAAGATTTCCGCCAAACTCCCTTTGCGCCAGCTCCTTCAGAAGCAAAACCAGGCATACCGAATCAGCGCCGCCCGAAAGCCCTGCAACCACACGGTCGCCGGCCTCAAGCAGCGCATTTTTCTTCACAGTATATAAAAATTTTCTGTAAATATCTTCTTTCATAAACTCTTATTTTGCAAGGTTTTTAAATGACGTATGTTCTCCGTCAAAGAACAGCTTGATGGTTCCTAAAGAACCGCTTCTGTGCTTTGCGATAATGATCTCGGCAATGTTGTTAAACTCGCTGTCCTTGTCCTCATTGTCGGTTTCTCTATGAATAAACATAACGATATCCGCGTCCTGCTCAATAGAACCAGACTCACGAAGGTCGCTGAGCATCGGCTTGTCTTTTCTCTTCTCTACGTCACGGCTGAGCTGTGAACCTACTATAACCGGAACGTTAAGCTCTCTTGCCAGCATTTTCAGCGCTCTTGAAATATCGGAGACCTCCTGCACACGGTTGCCCTCGCCTCTCTTCGTACCGGAAGACATAAGCTGGAGATAGTCGATAATAACAAGCTGTATATCCTTCTCCATTTTAAGCTTTCTGCACTTTGCCCTTATGTCAGTAACCTTCGATTCCAGGGTGTCGTCCACGTAAATAGGAGCCTCTGAGAGGAACGCAGTAGCCTCTGCAAGGTCTGCCCAATCTGCATCCGCCAGCTCTCCGCTTTTAAGTTTGTTACTTGTAACACCTGAGGTGCTGCTGAGGATTCTCGTTACCACCTGATCCTTCGACATTTCAAGGTTAAACACCGCCACGGGAATCTTTTTCTTAGATGCGGCATACTTTGCAATATCAAGCATAAAAGCAGTCTTACCCATACCCGGGCGCGCCGCAACTATCACAAGGTCCGTATTTTTAAGGCCGGAAAGCTTCTCGTCAAGGTCTTTAAAGCCTGTAGGAATACCTGTAATGCCGCCCTTGCCGATAGAGTTTTCAAGATTTATGAAAACGTCCGAAAGAACGTCCTTAATGTGGGAATAGGTCTTGCCCGTACGCTTCTGGGACACGTCAAAAATAATCTTTTCAGATTCATTCATAACGTCAACCGCCGCATTTTCGTCATTGGTGGCAAGGCTTACGATCTTCTGTCCCGCCTTGATAAGATTTCTCAAGGTCGCCTTTTCCGCAACGATCTCTGCGTATTTCACTGCGTTTGATGCAAGGAAAATACCGCTTGTAACACTTGTAAGGTACGCATATCCCCCTACAGCCTCAAAGTCATTCCGCTTTTTCAGCTGCTCTGCAACAGTTACGATATCAATAGTCTCGCCCTGCCTGAAGGTCTCAAAGATAGCGCCGTAAACACGCTTATTTATATCACTGTAAAAGGAATCCTCGTTGACGATATCCACGATATCATAGATAGTCTTTTCATCAGAAAGAAGTGCTCCCAGCAAAAACTCTTCCGCTTCAATATTGCACGGAACCTCACGCACTTTGTCTGCCGCCACGGTAATTCACCTGCCTTTCCCTGTCATTACAACTTAAATACCTTCAACGACTACGCAAAACTTTGCTGTAACACCTGCGTGAAGCTTTGCTTCCACATCGTGAGAGCCTGTTGCCTTGATAGGGTCCTTCAGAACAATTTTTTTCTTATCAACGTCAATGCCAAGTTGAGCCTTGATTGCGTCGGAAATATCCTTTCCGGAAACTGCGCCGAAAAGCTTGCCGTTGCCGCCGGACTTAACGGAGAGCTTAATGTTGCTTCCGCTGAGTTTTGAGGCAAGAGCCTTTGCGCTGTCAAGCTCCCTCTGCTGCTTTGCTGCCTGGGCATCCTGCTTGTTTTTCATTTCGTTTATATTGCCGGCAGTTGCCTCTACGGCAATGCCTCTGGGGATAAGGTAATTCTTCGCATATCCATCGCTTACGTTTACCATTGAATCCTTTTTGCCAAGATCCTTAACGTCTTTTTTAAGTATAACCTTCATAATATCAATTCCTTTCCGTCAATAGCGCTTTTAATAAAGGGAGGACAGCTGCTTTGCATCAAATCCCATTATGTCGGAGAGCACTCTTATAACCTCCTGAACGTTCTTCCCTTTTGCAAATCCGCCTGCGGCTGTAAGGTGTCCGCCGCCTTTGATTTCATTATTTTCAAGTATTATCTGCACGTTAACTTCGCCCAGAGAGCGAGCCTTTACAGACACGCCTCCGTCAAGCTGTATCAATACGAAGGACGCATCTACGCCTGCAATCTCAAGCATCTTATCTGCGGCAATAGGCGCAACCGTATTCGCCTCGTCAGGGCTTATATCACACCTTGCAAAGGCAATACCCTGCTTTCCGCCGTCTGCCGATTTTATCTGCACCATGTGCATTCCGCTGAGAATGTCATTTACCTTCTTAAAGCTTTCCATATCAGGCTGAACGTACTTTCTCACGCTTATGGGATTTACGCCCATACCCCTTAAAAAAGAGGTCACCTCAAAGGTACGCTTGCCGGTCTTAAAGTAAAGATTCTTCGTATCCACAAGGATGCCGCCGTACAACGTCTCTGCCTCCAGCTTCGGCAATGTCAGCTTAGGTGAAATATATCTCATTATCTCGATTACAAGCTCACTGGTGGAGGATGCGCCGGTTTCAGTATACGTAAACACGGTGTCCTTAAGGTAATCCACACCTCTTCTGTGGTGGTCAACCACCGCAAGTTTGGGAGCATTTTCAATAACCTCAGGGGCCTCGCTCTGACGGGCAGAAAAGGTATCAACAAGTATAACGAAAGTATTGTCGTCAAGGATGTTAAGAGCCTCGTTTTTCTTAATAAATACGTTGTCGTAACTTCCGTCCTTCATAAGATGCTCGTACATTACCGATATCTGGGAATTGGGTCCCTCCAGAATAACGTAGGCCTCTTTTCCCAAGGTCTCTGCAATACGATACATTCCCAAAGCCGCGCCCAACGCGTCAAGGTCTGCATTGGCATGGCCCATCACAAGCACCCTGCTGCAGCCCAATATCTCTTTACGCAGAATATTGGCGATAACTCTGGCTTTCACCTTATTTCCGCGCTCAATGTCAATTTCACTGCCGCCGAAGAACTGGCTGTTGTCGCCCTCTTGCAATATAACCTGATCTCCGCCTCTTCCCAGCGCAAGCTTTATTAGCTCCTCTGCTCTGTTAAAATGCTCAGGCAATGAATCTCCGAAAGCCTTCTGCACGTTAGGGTTTTCATCGTCTCCGTCGCAAAAAGCAGCAAATGCCGCATCGTCAACCTGTTCATCGCAATTATCGGAGATACCGATGCTGATAGTAACAGGTATCGTATTTCCCTTGGAAATTTTTTTAACCTTCTCCAGAAGATCAAACTTCTCATTTTTTATGACGTCAAGGTGCCTTTTTTCTATGAGGAAAATGTATCGCTCCCTCACAAGTCTTTTAACGATAGCATGGCGGTCCTTAAGCCACTCGTCAAAAAGTTTCGAAAGTTCTACCTGCACCTGATTCATCACGGCCTCGCCGTTCATCTGGAATATCTCGTCGTAGTTGTCAATTACGATCTCGCCCACCGCAAGTCTTCTCTGCTTATAAAGCTCTGTAAGCCTTACCGTGCCGGTAATATCTACAAGGTACATTGCATAAGCATACCCTGACGCGCAAAGATTTTTTGCTGACACCAGATTACAATACACGTTATACGTGGAATTTCCTATTTTCTTTTTATACACGAAGGCTCTGTCCGCGCCCTCTTTCTGCTTGTACTCAGAATATTCCTCCTGATACTCCTTAAAAAGCTTTGTCATGTACTCTTCGCACTTTTCAGGGGTCTCATTGTACAATTCTTCAAAGGCGTCATTTGCCCAGATGGCACGTCCGTCATCTCTTACAACGAAAAGAGGCAAATTGAACTTTCCTACAAGTCCTCCGAAAACAGTGCCTTGCTTCGTGGCAATGCCCAAGCCCTTGGCAATTCTCGCCATTTTGCGCTTTTTAAACACTCTGAGTACGATATTGAGCACGATAATGCCACCCATAAGGATAATGCATATCGTAGCGATATCAGGTCTTTTAAGGGAGAGGAATCCGTAAGCGCCCAGCAGCAGCACGATAACCAATACAGCGGCATTGATAAGCGCCGTGTCAAGCCTTCGTATAAACTGCGAAAACGCATCTGCAAGCTTTCGTATCATACAAAAATTCCTCCTCTCCTGTTTTCTATGTATCATCAATAAATTATTCTCTGTTCCGTTTTGCTACGTTTTAAAGAAGCTTTAAAGAATAATCTTCTTTCACTTCTCCAGCAACTGCATACGCAGTTTGCTTATTATTTTACCTTCGATGTCGCCGTAGTGCACCCCGAGACAATCCCCCAGACTGATAGTCGAGGCGATAATCCCTGCAAGGCAATCACCGATTTCTTCGTCATTTACATCATTTCCGGCAGAGAGGATCTTATACAGCTTTCCGACACCAAGTATAACGTCGGCCTTTCTGTTGTCTATCCGGCGCATATTGCCGAACACGTCAACACTGTTTCGGGATGACATATATCCTCACTCCTCAATATTCAATTTAATAATTTTTCTAAAAAAAGCAAAAGGCTGTCCCTTTTGTAACCACAAAAGAAACAGCCCAAATAATAATTTTAGTCAGCTGAAAAAGGCATAAGAGCTACGTGTCTTGCTCTCTTAATAGCAATTGTAAGCTGTCTCTGGTGCTTAGCACAGCAGCCGGATATTCTTCTGGGGAGAATCTTACCTCTCTCAGATGTGAACTTCCTGAGCTTGCTGATTTCCTTATAATCGATGCTCTGTGCTTTCTCTACACAGAAAGGGCAAGCCTTTTTTCTGGGCTTTCTCTGCATAGATGACTTTCCGTCGTACTTGTCAGAGCCCTTGTTGTCTTTCTTTGCATAAGGCATAACAGTTTTCCTCCTAATATACTATAAAACAAAAATCAGAACGGAACGCTGTCGTCATCGTCGATAGGATAGTAACCTTCCTGAGCGCCGCCTGCAGGCTGACCGCCACCGAAGGAACCGCCGTCATTTCTCTTGCTCTCGCAAAACTCTGCTTCGTCTACAACAACCTCTGTCACGTAGCGACGCTGACCTTCCTTATCATCGTAAGTTCTGGTCTGAATGGAGCCTGTCACAAGGATTCTCGCACCCTTTGTAAAATACTTTGAAATGAATTCAGCAGTATTTCTCCAAGCCACGCAATTAATAAAATCAGCGGGTGTAGTGCCGTCCGAGGACTTATATCTCCTGTCAACCGCCACAGAAAAGCTGCAGGTAGCAACATTACTGGGTGTGTATCTCAGCTCGGGGTCTCTTGTAAGACGTCCCATTAAAATAACTTTGTTCATAATCTTCTCCTATTTCGATAATCAGACACGGATCCGAATTTAATAAAACCGGTATTACTTCTCCTCTTTATTAATAACAAGATATCTGAGAATACCGTCTGTGATCCTGAAAATTCTCTCAAGCTCAGCAGGGAATGTAGGCTCTGCGCTGAAAAGAGCAAGAGCGTAGTAACCCTCGTTGATATCATTGATAGGATATTTCAAAGTTCTTTTTCCCCACTCTGAAAATTCCTCAATGGTACCGTTAGCCTCGATAAGAGCCTTAAACTTCTCAACAGTAGACTTAACAGCCTCTTCACCAAGCTCAGGGTTTACGATAAACATAACCTCGTACTTTACCATCTCGTTTCACCTCCTTTTGGACTTTGGCCCTGTTCCTAAAACAGGACAAGGATAACATTTATATATTATCACTAACGATAACGTTTTGCAAGTTCTTTTTTTAGGATTTTTTCGAGTTGTGGATTGCAATATATAATGTCCACAAAAATCAGGCAACCTCATTATAACATTCAAACACCGCAATTCAAATACAAATCACGGTGTTTGTAATTTTTATATAACTTGTTAAAATATTATTTGGAGTCTTTTACTCCGTTATATCGAATTCCGTTATGTAATGGAAGGAGATTTTATCAAACCAATTGACGGTAATATATCTGGGATCACCCCGAACCGTTACTAAGTAATCCTTCCAAACAAAGTAATATTCTCTGACTGGAGTCCATTTATATTGTTTGTACCCTGTAGTTCCTCTATATTGACAATCATACTGTACCGCTTCTACAGCTGAATTACCTATTAGATTAAGAGACACTGTTTTATATTTTTGAAAACGAATTTGATCCTTCGCTGGCTCATCATAGTAAAAACTATATGTTTTAGGATTTATTTTTTCTGATATAGCTTTCTCAAGACCGTATTTTTCGATCTTTTCACTAACGTAATCATTCATCATCGAAAAATTAATTCCAACGCGATCATCATCAAGGGTCATAACCGAATAACCAAGTGTAGGCAATCCCAAAACACCGTCTTCAGAAAAAACTGCAAAATCACATTCCATCAAATCTCCATTTCTGATCAAAGCAGGCAAACTCCCCTTACAGAGAACATCTACAAATTCATTATAAGAATCCACAGAGGAAACGTATTCCTTCGCCGCAATTTTCCCTTCCGCATCAGACATAAAATACAACCAAATATCTGTATAGCTGTATCTGTGCACTGAGTGTGCATTTTCTCTGTCCAACCTGGGTAATTCTTTTTCTTTCTTACAACCCAAAATTCCGACAGACAAAATCAGTACAAAAAAAAGACATACTAATTTTTTCATAAATACGATTCTCCTCTGATAAAAAATTAATGATGTTGACTTAAATGATTAATAACTTCTTGCTTACATTGGTTACATATAAGATTATCTCTACTCAAAGTAGTATTCAATTCACACATAATACAATCAGCATCCCGGCAACCGTATTCACCGCTGTTGCACACACTACAAATAGACTCATTTAAACAGTTGCCGCTCTTTTCATCGAGGTCGTGATAATGATCTAGCGCATCAATCTGATGCATAATTTCATGAAATAAAAGGCTGGACAGGTACACACGCTGGACGGTCTCGACACTTTCACCAAATAATTGAAGAATCAACACGGTAGTCTCACATGACACCGACCTATTTTCGGTACCATCTGTATCCGTTATATAGTGACCTGACCATAGTATATTGGTTATTGACTGATGTCCTGTGTAGGAAACTTCCATATCCTCAAACAATTTATCAACTGTATTATGATTTAAACCTTTTCCTAAAATGTTTTTACAAGAACAAGGGGTACCAATATTTTCTTCTGTTGTTGTTCCTTTACATTTGTCTGTACAAGAATCGTGATGTTTTGCACTTCGATAAAGAAGCTTTAATGAAAGATTACTAATAAACGCATTATTTGCAATATCCATACATTCCTCAATAAATAATGCACTTTCTTCTTCTGTTCTATCGTACCTAACCATGAACCCATCATCAAAATAATTATCAACGAACAAAACATACACAGGTTCCGTTAAAATGACCCATTCTTCTTTAAAACTATAATTATCCACAAAATTTCTTTGCGATACCACCGCTCCATTTCCTAAATTCCCCTCTGATACCGACAAAACAAAATTACTTGATGCATTAGATTCAGAGTGTCGAGGTTTTAATGCAAAGCCACCTTTAGATGTTTTGTACACCTTCCATTGCTGATTATAATATCCTTCATATGCGCTTTGTATAATGCTTGCATTTTCATTAGAAAGTTCTGTTCCCTCAACTGTTAAAGCCAAACCACTCGGTACAGATAATATTTTATAGTATCCATCAGGCAATGAAACAAAGTTCCATTTTTCATAATTATAGCCTTTACTTTCCCAAAGTTCAATCGTGTTTCCAGCATGTAAATATCCGCCTGCGGGTCTTAAATAACTTCCTAATTGTCTATTTTTTAAATAGTAGACGCCGTCAGCGAAAGGAACATACTTTTCAATCAACCACTCCTCTTTATAACTAAGATTATAAACCTCCGCTCGTTGCGTTACCACCGCACCATTTCCAGTCACACCATCCTGTACCGAAAGTCTAAGACTTCTATTTCCTGCAGAGCGAGGTTTTAAAACCATACCATTATCAATGCTTATATATATTTTCCATTGTTGATTAGTTGTGCCGGTATATCTGGATTGAATGACCGTTCCGTTTTCAGATGTCGTTTGTGTAGGGCTTACTGACAAGGCATATTCAGTGATATTATCAATAATAGAATAATATCCATCACCTACTAAAGTTAATGTCCACCCATGATTTTCTTCACTTAACTGTTCCCACAATTCTATATCACGTACTATTGATGACACAATGCCACCTTGAGGACGCAAGTAGTTTCCTAATTCTTTGTTAATTATAGAATAATCTTCTCCATTTTCAAATTTGGGACAAAGATACCATTCATCCTTAAAACTATCATTATATGCATAACCTCTCTGAGATACCACAGCACCATTTCCGTTATTTCCGTCACTTACAGAAAGCACGTTTACTCCTGTTCCTGCAGATCTTGGTTTAATTGCTAAACCGCCGTATGTAGTTCTGTATATTCTCCACTGTTGTCTTGTTGCATTTGTATATGCTTCCTGTACCACTGCGCCATTTTCTTTTGATACATCACTTGATGCTACGGACAATGCAAGACCCGAAATATTCGATGTGATTTTGTAATAGCCCTCTCTGAGGGCTGTTATAGTCCACTCTTGCTTTTCCGTTCCTGAAAAACTCCACAGCTCCATGGCCGTACCACTTGCGGTAGCACCGTTTTTGGGCTGCACATATGTTCCTAATTGCTTATTCTCTATGTAGTATGTCCCATTATTAATGAGATTCTTAAACGTATAATCAAGTGTTACATAAGGTCTATACATTGTAGATGTATGATCAGAGGAATTAAATCTCACACAGTAATTTGTATTATAGCCCAAAGGCGCAACAACAAAGCTCATAGAATTTACATAATTACCATTTTTCCACCCCTTGACAAATGGAGTTATATCAAGCTGATTAAATGAATTCCCACCAACATTTGCATACCTATTGGTTGATGTAGAATAATTACTCGATATAGTATCCCAAGTAATGAGTTTTTCGATAGTAGATATGTTTTTTGTAACTCTATACAAATTGACAGCCGTTGTAGAATCAATTCCGTAAACATTCACATCCACATTAGTGATTTCCGCAGAGTTTAATGTTTTATATATTGAATTATTTGCAAGTCCATCAAGCCTTATAAATGTCATCGCCGTTCCGCGTTCAGCATTTATATATCCAACATAATTTAAAGCTTCTTCACCATAAGCGGTTCCTTTTGCTCCGTCACACACCGTTGCATCAACAATACCGCTTCCGTCACTGCTCTCGTTCACCGTTATCGACGGATCAATGGTTACAGGATAAACCGTCTTTGAATCCAGCAAAAAGCTTTCATCCGCTGACACGGTAATAAGATACAGTTGTCCATCCTTTATGGTCTCCACAGTCATACTGCCAAGGCTTTGCCTTTTGTTTGCATCGTATACCACGATTCTGCCTAAAGAAAAACGCTGTACAGAGTCTTCTGTTTCTGCAATATAATAATCTCCGTTAACATCAGTATACACGTACATTCC
>JAGAKK010000012.1 GCA_017625675.1 Clostridia bacterium
AAAAAAATTAAAATATAAAATTATTTTTTCAAGGAATCAATCCAGGAGCAAGCCTCCAGAGCCGCAGTTGCTCCGTCGGAAACCGCAGTTGCTATCTGGCGGATTTTCTTCACGCGGCAGTCGCCTGCAACGAAGACACCGTCTCCTGACGTACGGCAATTGCCGTCTGCCACCACGTAGCCTCTCTCGTCAAGCGCCGCAACGTTCTTGAAGGCATCATTAACGGGGGCAAGTCCTATTGCCAGAAAAACTCCGTCAGCGTTTATCTCGCGAATGTCGCCGCTCTTGGTCTCCTTTATTTTCAGGCCGGTAAGAGAATCGCCGCCAAGGTATGCTTCCACAGTGCAGCCGTAGATTATTTCGATATTGTCCTTGTTTTCAGCCAGCTCCGCAAGCTTTTGCTCGCCCGTGAGGAAGTCAAGATTCTGTACGATAGTTACCTTTGCGGAAGTCTCCGAAAGAAGAAGAGCCTCCTGGAGGGCAGAATTTCCGCCGCCTACAACGATAACGTGCTTGTCCTGATAAAAAGCTCCGTCGCATACAGCGCAGAAAGAAATACCGTTGCCGATAAAGTCCTCCTCGCCTTCAACGCCCAAAAGTCTATGCTTTACTCCTGCAGCAATGATTACCGTGAGGACCTCGTAGGAGTCGCAGTCCGTAGTTACGGTCTTGATTTCGCCGCCTGCATCAATGTCGATAACCTCCTCGTACGCAAGCTCCGCGCCCTGGGCAATAGCCTGGTCCAGCATGTGCGCCGCAAGCTCGTTGCCGCTGATGCTCTCAAATCCGGGATAATTCTCTATTTTAGGCGAAAAAGTCATCTGTCCGCCGAAACTTTCCTTCTCAATTACAAGAACGCTCTTGCCTGCTCTTCTGGCATATATTGCCGCAGTAAGTCCTGCAGGACCGCCGCCCACGATAATTATATCGTACATATTATTCCTCCATAAATTCTTTTTAAACCATTGCAATATTACCAAACAAATCACGGCCGCGGGCTTGCAGCCAAGCGCACTTCAGGCACCTTTCAAGCCGCAGCCCCGACCGTCAATATTATCCTTTATCAAAGATTAACTATTTAATCTTCTTAAGATATTCCTTTACTCCGGGAATTCCTGCGTATTTCTCAACGCCGTTCTCACCGCTTACTACCAGTGTGGGAGCCTGCTTGAGTCCAAGGCTTGTAGCAAGTTCTTTCTCGTCCTCAACGTAGCGCTTTTCATAAGCAACGCCGGCTTCATCAAGGAACTTCATTGCCGCCTTGCAGTTAGGGCAAGTCTTTGTAGCAAAGAGAAGCACACCGTTAACGGCACCGCACTCTGCTTCCGCAGCAGCCTCTGCTTTTTCTGCAGGAGCATTTGCATTGTCAGCCTTCTTTGAAAAATCCTTGTTGTTCATGGAAGCCGCAACGTCGTAAACCTTACGCTCCTTGTACTCCTGAGATTTTCCGTCGTTCCAGTTCTGAACAGGACGATAATAACCTGTGATTCGGCTGTATACCTCTGTGGTAGCACCGCACTCGGGACACGTATATTCCTCGCCTGCAATGTAGCCGTGGTTCTTACATACTGAATACGTAGGTGACAATGTGTAGTAAGGAAGCTTGTAGTTCTCTGCAATCTTTCTTACGAGGTTAGCCGCAGACTTCCAGTCAGGAAGCTTCTCTCCGAGGAAGCCGTGGAATACTGTACCTGACGTGTAGAGGGTCTGGAGCTCATCCTGAATGTCAAGAGCCTCAAAAATGTCAGCTGTATAACCAACAGGGAGGTGTGAGCTGTTCGTGTAGTAAGGAGCCTCGCCGCCCTTGCCTGCTGTGATGATGTCAGGATGGTGCTTAAGATCGTGCTTTGCAAATCTGTAAGCTGTAGACTCTGCAGGAGTTGCCTCAAGGTTGTAAAGGTCGCCGTACTGCTCCTGATAGTCGGAAAGTCTCTCTCTCATGTGGTTGAGCACGCGCTTTGTGAACTCCTGTGTCTTTGCTGCAGTCATATCTGCATTGATCCAGCGAGCGTTAAGGCCGGCTTCGTTCATACCTACAAGTCCGATGGTGGAGAAGTGGTTTCCGAATGTTCCGAGGTAACGCTTCGTGTAAGGATAGAGGCCCTCGTTAAGAAGCTTTGTGATAACGGTTCTCTTGATCTTCAAAGAACGCGCAGAGATGTCCATAAGTCTGTCAAGTCTTGCAAAGAACTCTTCTTCGTTAGCAGAGAGGTATGCAATACGAGGCATATTAATAGTAACAACGCCAACTGAACCTGTGCTCTCACCGGAACCGAAGAAGCCGCCGGATTTCTTTCTGAGTTCACGAAGGTCAAGACGGAGACGGCAGCACATTGAACGAACGTCGCTGGGCTCCATGTCGCTGTTGATGTAGTTGGAGAAGTAAGGTGTGCCGTACTTGGAGGTCATCTCGAAGAGAAGCTTGTTGTTCTCTGTCTCAGACCAGTCAAAGTTAGCAGTGATGGAGTACGTAGGAATAGGATACTGGAATCCTCTGCCATTGGCGTCGCCCTCGATCATAATCTCGATAAACGCCTTGTTTACCATATCCATTTCAGCCTTACAATCGCCATAGGTGAAGTCCATTTCCTTTCCGCCTACGATACAGGGCTGGTCTGCAAGGTCTGCAGGAACTGTCCAGTCAAGGGTAATATTTGAGAAAGGAGCCTGTGTACCCCAACGGGAAGGAGTATTAACGCCGTAAATAAAGGACTCCAGGCACTTCTTTACCTGATCGTAATTGAGGTTATCATACTTTACGAAAGGTGCAAGATAGGTATCAAAAGAGGAGAAAGCCTGTGCGCCTGCCCACTCGTTCTGCATAATACCGAGGAAGTTTACCATCTGGTTACAGAGTGTAGCAAGGTGCTTTGCAGGAGCGGAAGTGATCTTTCCGGTAACGCCGCCGAGACCCTCTTTAATGAGCTGCTTCAAGGACCAGCCTGCGCAATATCCTGTGAGCATGGAAAGGTCGTGAATGTGAATATCAGCATTTCTGTGAGCCTCTGCAATTTCCTTGTCATACACCTCGGAGAGCCAGTAGTTCGCTGTAATAGCTCCGGAGTTGCTGAGGATAAGACCGCCAACGGAATAGGTAACGGTGGAGTTCTCTTTCACTCTCCAGTCATTGATCTTCAGGTAGTCGTCAACGATAGTCTTGTAGTCAACGAGAGTTCCCTTTACGTTTCTCAGTTTCTCTCTCTGACGACGATAGAGGATAAATGCCTTGGCAACGTCTGCATAGCCTGCCTGGATAAGCACGGACTCCACGCTGTCCTGAATGTCCTCAACGGCAATAAGGTCATCCTTCACCTTTCCTGCAAAATCTGCTGTAACCATGAGCGCCAGAAAATCAATAATGCTCTGGTTTGTATTTGTTTCGCAAGCCTCAAATGCCAACTGGATGGCGCCGGTGATCTTGCTGATGTCGAAATCAACGATTTTGTTGTCTCTTTTCTTAACTCTGTACATATCAAATCTCCCTTCTTCTTGTGTAGATTAGTTTTTCACTGCTTTTTTTCTTCAATCTATTTTCCTCAAAAATATATTATTTTTCGGCAGTGGATTTATAATATCATAAGCAATTATGCCTGTCAATAGCCCAATTCCATATTTTGTTGTTTTTTTGAAAAAAATTTTTTTCGAACACAAGATATTGTGGTTGTCGATTTTTGGAACTATATGTAGTTTTTGGAAAAAACAAGCCCCGAAACCGCGTAGCAAAGGGCTTTTTAAGGGTTGAGCCACAGCGTCTGACGCTGTGGCTCAACCCTGCGGTTTACACCTAGTTGTGGTGTGTGACAGGGGGGCAGGTCACTGTCACGTTTATGAAATGATGACAGGGGACACACCAAACCAGAAAGGGAGGAGCCACGGCGTCAGACGCTGTGGCTCCCATTTTCAAACGGAGTGTGTCCCTTGTCACGTCAAAAAAATGTGACAGGGACCTGCCCCCTGTCACACTGAATTTAATTTCAGTGAAAATTTTTTCAGTAAAAAAAGCACTTGGTTTTGTTTTCGCCAAGTGCTCAACTATTCCTCAATATACTCTGCAATATCTTCAAGCCGACAATTTAATATCCTACAAAGTTCACTCAACGTGTAGGTACTTACGTTGCCGTTTTTTCTCAACCTGTCAAGTTGCCCTGAGCTTATACCGTATTGCTTGATAAGCTTGTATTGTGATATTTCTTTTTCTTTCATTGTTGCCCAAAGCTTATCAAATTTAATCATTTTACCCCTCGTTAATGTAATTTGACTTCAATATAAAATATTGCTCTTTTCTTGACAATAGCCCGTATTCGGGCTATAATGTCAAAAAGCGCATATATTCACAACATACGCTGATATTGTCGCCTATAATGCGATAAATTATTATTTAAGGAGGAAAATATGAAAAAAATTTTTTCTGTTTTTTTAGTAATTACTATCTGTCTTGTCGTAATTTGTACTTCTCGTTTAAATGTTTTTGCAGAACAATCACAACTTGACATGATTCTCGAATTTGCAAAAAGCAAAATAGGAAGTACAGAATATGCGGGATACTGTCAAGCCTTCGTGTATCAATGTTACAAGGCAGGCGGAATAGATAATGGTTCAGCATCATCCGCTATTGCTGCATGGAAAAAATATGGTGTTTCAACAAGTAAAGATATACCAATTGGTGCTTGTGTTTACTTTGATGAAAATGTAGGTAGTGTATACGGACATGTCGGCTTGTATATCGGAAACAATCAAATGATACATTCCAGAGCAAGTACTGGCAAGGTCGAGCAATCATCAATGACATGGTATTTTGATAATTGCTATTTAGGTTGGGGATGGCAAGGCGGTGTACAACCTTCCAGTAAGCCCATTTGTGATTATTATCGTCTCACTGCCCCTGACGGTTTTCAAGTATTACGAGAAAACTACGATACAAGTGCACCTGCCATTCTTGATATTCCCGTAGGTGCTAACACTTATGTTTGTATTACTAAATATAGTCCCAACGGTACGTGGGGATATACTACATACAACGGCAAATCCGGTTGGATAAAATTATATTATGCAGAAAAGCATACCACTCATTCCTACGGCTCGTGGACAACAGTTACCTCCCCCACCTGTACCGCCACAGGAAGCCAAAAGCGCAGTTGTGTCTGCGGAGTTACTGAAACACAAACCACCTCTGCTCTTGGGCATAATTATTCTTCGTCTTGGACTACGGATGTTGCCGCTACCTGTACAAAAGCAGGAAGCAAATCTCACCATTGCACAAGGTGTTCCGCAAAAACTGATGTGACGGCAATTTCTGCAACAGGGCACTCTTATGGAACTTGGACTACAACCAATTCCGCTACTTGTACTGCTGCAGGCAGTCAAAAAAGAACATGTTCAAAGTGTAGCACAACGGAAACCCAAACCATCTCCGCCCTCGGTCACAACTATTCGTCAACCTGGACAACCGATACAGCTCCAACTTGTACCTCTGCAGGAAGCAAATCTCACCATTGCACCCGTTGCAATGCAAAATCCGATGTTACGGCAATTGCCGCAAAGGGACACTCCTACAGCGCTTGGACTACGACAAAAGCTCCTACCTGTACGTTGGCAGGAGATCAGAAAAGAACTTGTTCAACTTGCAAGATTGTTGAAACAAAAGGAATATCCGCTTTAGGTCATAGCTATTCATCCTCTTGGACAACGGACACAGCACCATCTTGCACAACAGCCGGAAGCAAGTCACATCATTGCACAAAGTGCTCTGCAAAAACTGATATTACCGCAATTACGGCCACAGGGCACGCTTGGACCGAATGGAAAGTTACCGTTAACGCAACCGAGGAAAACACCGGCACAAAAACAAGAACATGCAAAAACAGCGGTTGCACTGTAAAAGAAACTGCCGCTATCGCCAAATTGCCCTCCGCAGGACATACCCACTCCTTTGGAGAATGGTACACTGAGAAAGCGGCGACTTGCACCGCTGACGGAACTTTAAAAAGGAAATGTTCAGGTTGTGATGCCTTTGAAAGTAAAACGATTTCCGCAACGGGACACTCCTTCGGACAATGGACAACGTCAAAGCCTGCCACGGAAAAAGCAGAGGGTATATTAGAAAGAAAATGTGCAAATTGCAATGCAAAAGAAACAGAAAGTATACCCAGACTTCCTCAAATCGTAACGGAAGCGCCTGTAACACCGGCGCCTATTCCCGCTCCCACGGAAGCACCGACTCAAAACGTCGGCATTCCCGAAGTAACAGCGGAGCCTTCTGTAACTTCACCGATTTTGTCCGATGCACCAATAACAACTTCAGAAGCAACTACAGAAGCAACTGCAGTTCCCACAGAGCTTCCCACAAGCAACAACCCGGAAAACAATGATGATACAGACAACGACAGCGGCACAAAAATTGCCTTAATCGCAGTTTCCTCGATAGCAATTTTGCTGTTGGTTGCCTTAGTGGTAATTGTTCTTAAAAAGAAGTCGTGACAGGGGGCAGGTCACTGTCACGTTTATGAAATGATGACAGGGGACACACCAAACCAAAAAGAATGAAGCGGAGCCACGGCGTCAGACGCTGTGGCTCCGCTTGTTGAAATGCCCTACGTTTTATGCTATAATCAACACAATAAGGCTAATTTAACGGAGGCAAAAATGTTAATAGAAATCGAATGTGTCCACGGAGATAAATTGATTCATGGTAGACACCTTGATAAAAACGATATAAAAAAAGCGATGGACGAGCTTTTAAAAACAGTTGACGAACGAAATTTCACTTCTGCTTTTTGTAGTTGCTATGGGTATGAAGAAATACCATACTCCGATACGGTTCGTGTGGATTATACAATTGACCTGGATACACACTTATTAATCATGCCTAAATATTAATTTTTTGTTTTATAAGAAAATCAAACCTTAAAAGCCACGGTGTCATACATCGTGGCTTTTACCTTTTATTCAGTGTGTGACAGTGAGCCGCGGCGTCAGACGCTGTGGCTCAGCATGACAAAGGGCAGGGCACTGTCACATTTTTAAAGATGTGTGTCCCTTGTCACATCGAAAAAAATGTGACAGGGACCTGCCCCCTGTCACAAACCGTACGTCATTTTTTACAACCCTCTCACCGAGTACCCCACCTTGCCGTCAAGGCACTTCGTTATCTCCGCCATTTCCTCTTTTGAAAAGGCGCTGAAACCACCGGTTACGTCAGACGCGCCCACAAGTTCCCCTGAATCGACGAACATCTGGAGATAATAATGTTCCTCACCGCGCAGCCAATCGCCGATTTTTGCAAGATCTGAGGCGTTGTGGAGGCCTTTTACAAAGGTGGTGCGGAACTCATGCGCCACTCCGCTGTTTTTTATTATCGTGACACTTTTTTTCACAGCCTCAATGTCGGGCTCTTCAAGACCAACTGCCTTGGCGTAGGTGTCGGGAGCGCTTTTGATATCCATTGCCACGTAGTCAACGAGGCCTGCAGAAAGAAGTTCCTGCAATTTTTCAGGATAAAAACCATTGGTGTCAAGCTTTACCAGAAAGCCCTCTGCCTTGATTTTCTTCATAAAGTCGCCAATGTCCTTCTGGAGCAAGGGTTCGCCGCCGGTGATGCATACGCCGTCCAGAAGACCGCTCCGCTTTTTAAGGAAGGAAAAAAATTCTTCTTCGGAAATGCCCTCTTCACTTTTTTGCGTTACGAGACGCGCATTGTGACAAAAAGGGCACCTCAGGTTACAACCGTATGTGAACACGGTGCAGGCTGTCTTTCCGGGGAAATCCAGCAACGTAAGCTTCTGAAGCGCCTGTATTTTCATAAAAATTCTCCGTTCGATAATAGATAATGTAAAAAATAAAATCGTATCAATCCTCAAACAATGCCCTTGCAAAATCCGCGGCATTAAAGGGCTGCATATCGTCAATGCCCTCGCCTACGCCCACAAGGCGTACAGGGATGCCAAGCTCCTTGCAAATTGATACCACGATGCCGCCCTTTGAGGAGCCGTCAAGCTTTGTCAGGATAATGCCGGTAATGTTTGCAACCTCAGAAAAAGCTCTTGCCTGATTTACAGCATTCTGGCCTGTGGTTGCATCAAGCACCAGAAAAGTTTCACGATGCACGTCGGGCATCTCCCTCTCCACAACCTTGTTCATCTTGGCAAGCTCCGCCATAAGGTTTTTCTTGTTGTGGAGACGGCCCGCTGTGTCGCATATAAGCACTTCCGTGCCGCGGGCCTTGGCGGCTCTGCAAGCATCGAAAAGCACCGCCGCCGGGTCGCTGCCCTCGTTTTGTCTTATCATATCAACGCCTACGCGGTCAGCCCATACGCCCAGCTGTTCTATAGCAGCTGCTCTGAAGGTGTCCCCTGCCGCAAGAAGCACGCTTCTGCCTGCCGCCTTATAACGGGAGGCAAGCTTGCCTATGGACGTAGTCTTGCCTACGCCGTTTACGCCTATTACCGTTATAACGGCAGGCACGGCATTGGTATCAATGCCGGGTGCGGCAGTCCCCGTAAGTATCGCGCAGATTTCTTCCTGCAGCACAGCCTTCACCTTCTCAGGCTCTGTAATCTTTTCACTCTTGATGCGGGCGCGCAGTTCCTCCATGATGAAGTCCGTTGTTTCAACGCCGAAGTCAGACATAATGAGTATGTCCTCCAACTCGTCAAGCATATCCTCGTCCACCACTCCGAAGCCTGCCAGCATCTTGTCAATTTTTCCTACAAAATTTTCTTTGGTCTTTTTAAGACCCTGCTTTAATTTGTCAAAAAAGCCCATTATCGTCAATTCCTCCTGCGCACCTGAAGGAGGGCACCCGCCCTGCCCCTCGGCCGCCTAATTATTAAACCTTTACGCTGAGCACTCTTGAAACGCCCTTTTCTTCCATGGTTACGCCGTAAAGGGCATCAGCAGACTCCATTGTACCCTTTCTGTGGGAGATAAGGATAAGCTGGGTGTCCTTGGAAAGAGCCTTGGTGTAGTTTGCAAAACGGTAAACGTTTGCATCGTCAAGAGCAGACTCTATCTCGTCCAGCATACAGAAAGGCGTAGGCCTCATCCTGAGGATACCGAACAGCAATGCAATGGCTGTAAGCGCCCTCTCACCGCCGGACAAGAGCATCATGTTCTGAAGCTTCTTTCCGGGAGGCTGTGCCTGAATCTCAATGCCGCTCTCCAGAACATCCGACTCGTCAGACAATATAATATCCGCCTTGCCACCGCCGAAAAGCTCGCTGAATACCACCTTGAAGTTCTCACGGATAATTGCAAACTGCTCCTTGAACTGCTTCTGCATCACCTGAGTAAGCTCGCCGATCACTTTTGAAAGTTTCTGACGAGTCTCCTCCACGTCTTTTCGCTGAACGGTAAGGAAATCGTATCTCTCCTGTGTGCGGTCAAGCTCCTCAATAGCCTCAACGTTTACGTTGCCAAGGCGCTTAATTCCGCTTCGAAGCTCTGCAATATGCTTCTTGCACTCCTCAAGATTTTCAGGGGTCTCACCGCCTGTAATCTCCAACGCCTTCGTATAAGTAAGCTCGTACTCCTCCCAAAGCCTGTTGTTATTATAATCATACTCGTGTTCAGACCTCATACGGCGCACGTCAAGTCGACCCGCCTCCTCGCGAAGGTAGCCCACCGCCGTAGTAAATTCGGAGATCTTCTCAATCATTCCCTTAAGGTCTTCGTCAACAGCCTTCTTTTCCTCGAAAAGCTTGCGGCAATGCTCGCCGGCTGTCGCCTTATCCTTATCGGCCTTTTCAAGATTATCCTTAAGCACCTTGTTTTCAACAGCCAATTCCTCTGCGGTTTTCTTCGCCTCTTCTATCTGGAGAAGCACCGTTTCGGAATACTCACCTGCATACTCAAGCTCGGAAGTAAGTCTTGCAAGCTCTTCGTTGCAACGGTCAATCTTGTTCTGCACGTCGCTCTGCTTAAGACGGAGCACGGTAATGTCATTCTGCTGTTTTTCACGCTTCTCAGAAAGAATCTTTGAGCCTTCTTCAAGGGCGGCAATGCTCTCTTCAAGGGCTTTTGCCTCAGCAAGAAGTGTCTCTGCCTCTGCCCTGAATTCGCCGATAGCCTTTTCGGAAGCCTCTTTGTTCACGTTCTGAGTTTCAATCTCGGAAACGAGTGTTGCTCTGTGCTGAGCCGCTGTGTCGGCAACTGCCATTACCGATTTAAGCTCTGCGCCAAGGGCCGCACAACTAACCTGCAGCTCTCTTATCTCCTCGGAGAGAACTTCCTTCAAAGCCTCCTCCTCATCAAGCTGAGCCTGCAGCTTCTTCTGCTCTGCCCTCATGGTTTCAGCCTTGCGCTTTCCGTTTTCGATAAGTTTCTGAAGCTCCGGTATCTCTCTCGTTCTGGAGAGTGCGCCGCCTCTGTTGTTCTTCTCAGGGCTACCGCCGGTAATAGCGCCGGAGGTTCTCAGAATATCGCCCTGTCTTGTTACACACATAAAACCGTAGCTGAACTTTCTCGCCGCGGCAATTGCGGTGTCAAGGTCCTCAAACACCGCAACCTTGCCCAAAAGGCTGTACACGATATTCTCAAACTTTGAGTCATACTCAACAAGCTCTGCGGCAATGCCTACAAAACCGCTTGTGACTTTAAGTTTATTAAAGGTGTCCCTCTCCATTGTACGGCCGCTGACTGCGGTAAGAGGAAGGAACGTCGCTCTTCCCAGACGATTCTGGCGCAAATACTCAATGGCCTGCTTTGCTTCCTCCTCCGTCTCCGTTACAATGTCCTGATATGCGTTGCCAAGAGCAGTTTCCACCGCCAGCTCGTCAATCTTCTCAACCTTTATTATCTGGGCAACTGCGCCGTGAATGCCTCTGCCGAAGCTCTTGTTCTCACGGCAAAGTGTAAGTATTTCTTTTACGCTCTTTGCATAACCCTCGAAGTTTTCTTCCATCTCGGAGAGAAGCTTTACCTGTGCCTCCGCGCTGTTAATTGCCGTAAGCACGTCGGAAAGATGAGCAGACCCTGCGTCAATGGCGTCATAAAGTCCGTCAACAGTCTTTTCGCAGGCCTCAAGGTTTTTATTTGCAGCCTCCAGCTTGTCCGCCGCTTCATCAAACTGCGCCTTCAAAGCCGCCGCCTTTTCCTCAGCCTGTCTTGTTTCGTCGCTGCTTCTTCCCAGCTCTCCGTCAAGCTCCGTTATGCGTTTCTCATATATTTCAATCTGAGCCTTCAATGCGTCAGCCGCACTCATTCTGCGACCTGCCTCCAGCTTCTTTTCTACGTATTCTTTGTTAGCCGCAGCAACCTTTTCAGAATCTCCGCTGATAGCGTTGACAAGTTCTCTCAACGCCTCGCAAGCCTCTTCCAGTTCCTTGCTCACAGCCTCAAGGTCCGCCTGAAACTTCTCCGAAGATTTTTCAAGCTCCTCAATGCGGAGCTTCTGCTCTCCCGTCCTGCCTGCTCTTATCTCAAGCTCAGCCTCCATACGGGCGCGGTCAGCCGTCACAGTGCTTATGCGCTGCTCGTTCATTGCAATCTCTGCGGTAATGTGCTGGGCCGTTCTTTCAAGCTCGAAGGCTCTTTCCTTGGCGGCAGTGTACTCCGTTTCAAGCTTTGCGCTCTGCTCAGACTTTACACGGTTTTCCTCTTTTACGTTTTCCGCCATTGCTTCATTGTCGGCAATCTGCTTCTGCACGATCTCGTACTTGCCCTTTATTTCTTCAAGCTTTGCAGATGCGCTTCTGATACCGTCAACAAGCACCCCCACCTCAATATCACGAAGCTCGTAACGAAGCTTTAAATATTGCTGTGCTGTGGCCGCCTGTCTTTTGAGGGCTGAGATCTGGAGCTCCAGTTCGCTTATAATGTCGTCAATTCTCAGCAGATTCTGCTCCGCAGACGCCAATTTTCTCTCGCTCTCCTGCTTTTGCATACGGTACTTCATTATACCGGAGGCCTCTTCGAAGATGCCCCTTCGCTCGTCGGATTTTGAGCTGAGAATTTCGTCCACCTTGCCCTGTCCGATAATGGAATAGCCTTCCTTACCGATACCGGTATCTGCAAACAGAAGGTGAATGTCCTTAAGTCTGCAAGTTGCTCCGTTAATTAAATATTCGCTCTCTCCGGATCTGAAAAGGCGTCTTGTTACCTTAACCTCGTCATAGGCAATGTTAAGAGTTCCGTCGCTGTTGTCCATAATAATGGACACCTCTGCGTATCCCACGGGCTTTCTGTTCTCTGTTCCCGAAAAGATAACGTCCTCCATTCGGCCGCCTCTGAGCGTCTTGGGGCTTTGCTCACCAAGAACCCATCTTATGGCGTCGGAGATGTTACTCTTTCCGCTTCCGTTAGGACCTACCACCGCAGTTATACCGTCACCGAATTCCAGCACTGTTTTGTCTGCAAAGGACTTGAATCCCTGCATTTCCAATCTTCTGAAATACACTATTTATCCTCCGGCTTCTGTGCCAAGATCTTTTTAAGTACAATTTCTACAAGCTCCCTTATTTCCTCGGCGCACTCACGATAATTTTCCTCGTCGCCGCCGTAAGGGTCTTCTACGTCAATATTTTTGTCCAGAAGAATATCCTCTTCATCGCCGTCAACGTCATCGCCGCGGCTTCCAATAGCATACTCTTTAAGTGAAAACACCTTGCCCTCAGTTTCAGGGTAGCAATCAAGGATCGCATGCTTCTGGCTCTCCTCCATTGTGAATATAAGGTCGCTCTCCTCCGTCATTTCCTCGGTAAGCTTCCTTGCCTTGTGTTTCTCACCCTTAATCTTGTAAAGCTTCTCCAATGCCTCCAAAGCATCTTCATTAGCCTCGTCTCCCTCTACTGCAAAAAGCCCTGCAGAGGAAACCTTCAATTCTCCTTTTTGTAATCGGTCGTCATCTTCCTGCCCGTCAATAAGCTCCTCCATAAGAGTCTCTGCCATATAACTTCTGCAGGTGTTACCGGTACAAACAAAAAGAATACGCATAATAAAAATTCACACCCTTTCAATGTTTTGCAAATTCTCAATACTATTGTCAGACCTTTATAGGTCATTGTCTTCAATTATCAGCCGCGTAAAAATAGTTTAGCTTCGGTCACATGCGACGGCTCAAAAGGCCGTTATTTTTTTCGAAAACGCCGCGTCGCTGTACATAGGTACTGCAGTCGGCGCTTTTCGGAAAAGCGGCTGATTTACCTCAGCCTTCCGGCACTCACTTCACTAAGAACACCTTCCGTTGCCCTTCGCACACACCCTTTTATTTCTTCTCAATTATCAGCCGCGTAAAGAACGGTCTTTTCAGCCGTCGCACTTTACAATATTTCCTCCACACGCTCTAAAAAGACGATTCATCACCGCGTCCCCAACGCCGCCCGTTGGCAATGCCTCCGCAAACACCTTGGCAACGCCTCTTTCGTCAAACTCTCTCAGAATTCTGAAAAGATTTGACGCCTGAGAAAGGCTGTCCTCACGGCTTCCCAAAGACAACACGTTAGGCATCATATCGTAAAACGCCGCATTTTCGTCAACGGTCATAACGCCCACCTTTTCGCCTTTCAGCAGACAGCTCATTGCCGCAATCTTAATGTTTCGCTTTACCAATTCATTATCGCCCTCGTACATTATAACCTCTGCCTCAGGTGAGTAATGCGTGTATTTCATTCCCGGGGATCTCGGAGTCTCCCCCTCCTTCACGCCACGCCGCCAATCGCATTGGCCGCCTGCTCCCAGAACTTTTTTCACATCCTCCAACGTCACCGCGCCGGGTCTTAATATCATAGGCTCTTCGGATGTAATATCAAGCACCGTAGACTCAACGCCCACACGGCAATCGCCGCCGTCGATAATGACGTCAACTCTGCCCTTAAGGTCCTCAATAACGTGCCTTGCCTGAGATGGACTTGGCTTTCCCGAAAGATTTGCGCTGGGGGCCGCCACAGGCACTCCCGCAAGCTCAATAAGCTTTCTCGCCACAGGGTGCTCCGGCATTCTGATACCCACGGTTTTAAGACCGCAGGAAACTGTCTCAGGCACCGCCGAATCTCTGTCCGCAATCATTGTAAGAGGTCCGGGCCAATATTCATTGCCCAGCTTCATCAACCTTTCCATCTGCTCGCCCGTGCAACAGGTCACTAAGGGAAGCATCTCGTAGTCGCTTATATGTACGATAAGTGGATTGTCGTTAGGTCTGCCCTTTGCCTTGAAAATGTTCTCAACAGCCTTTTCATTGAAGGCGCTTGCCCCAAGGCCGTATACCGTTTCCGTGGGGAAGCACACAAGGCCGCCGTTTTTCAGCACCTCGGCGCACTCTTTAAGAGCCTCTGTGTCAATGTTATTGGGATCGATTTTTATAATTCTGGTGTCACATTCACTCAAAATCGTCAAACGCTCCTTCACTCTGATCGCCGCCCTTTGCAAGCTTTGCGGCTCTGTCTGCGGTGATAAGACCGTCCACCGCTCCGTCAATGTCTCCGTCCAGAAATCCTGTAAGATTGTACAAGGTAAGGTCGATTCTGTGGTCCGTCACCCTGTTCTGGGGGTAATTGTAAGTTCTTATTCTCTCGCTTCGGTCGCCTGTTCCAACCTGGCTCCGGCGCTCCTCCGCAATGTCGTTTTGCTGCTGCGTGCTGTAAAGGTCAAGAAGCCTTGCCTTAAGCACCTTGATTGCTTTTTCTTTATTTTTCAGCTGGGACCGCTGGTCCTGACATGTTACCACGATTCCCGTAGGTCTGTGGGTAAGTCTTATGGCCGACTCGGTCTTGTTTATGTGCTGACCGCCTGCGCCGCCGGACCTGTAGGTGTCAACGTCCACGTCGTTCATATTAAGGTCAAACTCAACGTCGTCCACCTCGGGAAGCACCGCAACGGTGGCAGTAGAGGTATGAATTCGTCCTCCGGACTCCGTGGTAGGAACTCTCTGAACCCTGTGCACACCGCTTTCAAATTTAAGTCTGCTGTAAGCGCCGTGTCCTTCAATGGTGAAAACTATTTCCTTGAAGCCTCCGATCTCAGTTTCATTGGCATCCATTACCGACACGCTCCAGCCCCTGCCTTCTGCGTACTTCGTATACATTCTGAAGAGCACCGCCGCAAAAAGCGCCGCTTCCTCGCCGCCTGCGCCGCCCCTTATCTCCACGATAACGTTTTTATTGTCGTTGGGGTCCTTCGGCATCAGAAGCTCTTTTATTTTCTCGGAAAGAACCTTCAGGGTTTCCTTGCTCTCCTCGTATTCCATCTGAGCAAGTTCTTTAAGTTCCGGATCTCTCGACTCTGCCAGAATCTCCTTGGCCTCGTCAAAATTCGCCTTCACACGCTTGTATTCACGATAGGTCTCCACCGTCTCGGAAAGGGCGGAATGCTCTATAATGACGCTTTTGTAAAGTTCCGAATTTCCCAATATCTCAGAGTCGGTAAGCTTCTGCTCCAGCTCTTCAAACCTGTTTTCCGCAGCCTCAAGGCTCGCTATCATAATTCTTTACTCCTCAAATTTTCGTTCTGCCTTGCAAAGCCTTTGCAAGAGTTATCTCGTCTGCATACTCAATGTCGCCGCCAACGGGAAGTCCGTGGGCAATTCTCGTAACATTAACGCCCAAGGGGGACAGCAATTTCGATATATACATTGCCGTGGTCTCTCCCTCCACGGTAGGGTTCGTGGCAACGATAACCTCCTCCACGTCGTCTGCCATTCTGGCCACCAATTCCTTGAGCCTGATGTCATCCGGGTCAACTCCCCTTGAGGGAGATATAACGCCGTGAAGCACGTGATAAAGACCTCTGAATTCCATTGATCGCTCCATTGCCACCACATCTCTCGGGTCCTCCACAACACAAATCACCGATTTGTCCCTGGCAGGATTTCCGCAAATATCGCAAACGTCCTTGTCCGACATATTCTGGCAAACAGAGCAAAACTTCAGGCTTTTTCTGGCTTCAACCATTGTCTTTGCGAATTGCTCCACCACCGCCGGGTTCTGATTAAGCAAATGAAATGCCACCCTTTGCGCGGATTTGTGTCCTATGCCGGGCAATTTCTCAAACTGTTCAATTAATCTCGCCACGCTGTCTGCGTATAACGCCATAATTGTACCTCGTCAAAGTTTATTACATATTAAGCGCTGCAGAATACTTGCCCATGCGCTCCTCAGTCATCTCGTCAACCTTGCTTGCGCCGTCGTTAAAGGCAGCCACGATAAGGTCCTGAAGCATCTCAACGTCATCGGGATCAACAACCTCAGGCTTAAGCTCAACGCTAAGCACCGTCTTGTCACCCTTCATAACAACCTTCACAGCGCCACCGCCGGAAGTGCCCTCAAACTCGGCCTCATTGATCTCAGCCTGCTCCTTCTCCATATCAGCCTGCATCTTCTGAGCCTGTCTCAGCATCTGCTGCATATTTCCTCCGCCGAAATTCATTCCGCCGGCATTATTACTTCTTCCGTTGGGGCGTCCGAAACCGCCTCTCATACCTTTTGCCATAACAACAAAACCTCCGTTAATGTCAAAGCGGCGCATAATCACCGCAAAATTATCATAATCTCCGTTATTATAACACAATCGCGCCCCCACGGCAATACAAATTTTAATGAGTCAGGGACCTGCCCCCTGACTCATCGGCCGCAATCCCTTATGGGAAAACAGTTTCTGAAAAAATCGGTGGCACTTCGGTAGCACAAGCAAGGAGCCACAGCGTCTGACGCTGTGGCTCCTTGGTGTCTGGCGCTGTGGCTCCTGTCAATATAAAAAACGGCATTCGCCCGAAAGCGAATGCCGTTGCATTTTTAAATTATTGCAATCCCTTTATCAGAGTCCGAGAACCTGATTAAGGAGCGCTGTTGCAGCAAGAATATTGCAGTCAGCAGAGCCGTTTACCATAGCCAAAGCCTCGTAAGCAGCGCCGTCCAAAGTATTTGTACCTCTGAGGTGCTCAAGAGCCTTCTGTACGTCAACGATGTTGATGCCGCCGTTTCCGTCAACGTCACCCTCTACAACAACGTCGTAGGAGGTTCCGTCTACTGTAAGCTTCATTCCGGAAGCAAGTGTAGCACCCGCGGCAAGAGCATTGCCGTTTGCATCTGTGATGTAACCCTTAGCGCCGCCGAGAGCAACTGTGTACTTGTCAGCAGCATCCTTTGCATTGGTTCCGATAGCGCCTGTAGCAAACTGATCATTTACGGTAATACCGTCGATAAGCTCAGCACCCGTAGTGTCGCCTACAACAGTAAACTCTGCAATAGCCGTAGGAGATGCCATATACAATGCGTGGAAGAAGTTAACGCTTCCTGCTGTATTGTAAGTAAGGTAAACCTTGTACTTGCCTGCGGGAAGTGCTTTTCCTGCGTAATCGCCCTGGAATCTTGTAGCCATATCCATTGTGCCGGATGCAGGAACGTAGTTCCAGATAAGTGAAGTACCGTTCTTTGTAAGGTTGTCATCTGCAGACATAATAGTCATGTAAGGATGCTTGTAATCGTTTCCGTCAAAGTAATTGTCCATACCTGAGAAGTCGAAAGTCATATCGTTTCTGCCCTCAGCAATAGCTGTGTGGGAGGGAGTAACGGTAGGCTTTGAATCGCTCTTCATAAATCTGATGGATCTGAGGAAGATTGTATCAAGTTCTGCAGTCTGATCGTTAAAGAAGTCAAAACGCATGTGATTGAGCTGACCTGTATGGTTAGTGATAGAGCTTATATCAATTACGTACTCGTGCCAGTTTCCGTCGTCAATCCAGTTCCAATAAACCACGTTAGCCTCATTGGGATTTGTAAGTTCACCGCAAGTGAGGAACAATGCCGCAGCTGTGGTATTAACAGGAGTTTTAGTCTTCGCAACGATAGAAACGTGGGTATAGTCGTCAATAAAGAAAGATGCGGTATTTGAGAAATCAAGATATGCCATAGGGTCACCGGACGCCTGCCATGTGTAGAACTCGGTATTTACGATTCCCTGATCATCCTGACAAAGAAGCGCTCCTGAATCTGAAGATATCATACTGTTTCCCCAATCCGCCATTCTTTGACTATCAAAAACCAGATCAGTAGGATCAGTAATTCCTAAGCAGCTGTCAGCTACAGTCAATCTGGTTACGTAAGAAGGATTCAAGGAAATGTATCCTGTCTGTCCGAAGTAGTTGATTCTCGCCCACTTCTCGTTTACAACCTCAAGAGCGTTGAAACGCTGTGCGTTTGCCATAGCGCCGATGGACTCGTAATCAGTAGAAGGGCCGCTTCTTACGTTAAGAGATGCTGCAGTAACTACGTG
>JAGAKK010000013.1 GCA_017625675.1 Clostridia bacterium
GACTGGAGTTCAGACGTGTGCTCTTCCGATCTATCGTGGGAGGCAAGTACGCGGGAATGCGTTGCAACGAGGCAATGTTCCGGGAACTTCGGGCGACTGCTCCTGAGACGGCAACGGTGGGTTATTTTATGAAGGCGGAGGACGTGGAAAGGGCGTTAATGTCGCCTCTTGTGATGATAGGCAGTGACGGCATACGCCAGGACGGTCAGGGGCACCCCAGAGCATCAGGTTCTTTTGCAAAGTTTATAAAGGAGTACGTGGCAAGCGGCAAAATTTCTTTGTCGGAGGGCGTTGCCAAGGTGACGTCAATGGCGGCGGAGCGTTTAGGCCTTGCCAATAAAGGTAATCTTAAAGCAGGCAGCGACGCGGATATTGTAATTTTTTCTCTTGACGAGGTTCGTGACAATGCCACTTTTGAAAACGGCCAGCTTGACTCCCAGGGCTTTTCCTACGTCCTTATCGGTGGCGAGGTTGCCCTTAAAGACGATAAAATAATTGACGGCAGGCTGGGCAGGTCTGTGAGGCGGTAAGGAAAATAATTCAATGTAATTTAAAGAGTTTGCTTGTAGAATAGATTTAAAAGAGAACGATGTATACGTTATGAGAGAATAAGGAGGACTTTTACAATGAAACGCAACATAAGTGTACTTTTGATTCTATTAACTTGTCTGGTAACGGTGTTTGCCTCTTGTGCGAAGAAAATTGATCCTCACGGCACGGTAACGAGAGAAAATGCTGAGAAGATTACAGAGGGTATGACCATGGATGAGGTTATAAATATCCTCGGAAAAGACAAGGGAGAAATGCAGGGCTCCGGAATGATAATTTACGTATGGCCGATTGATGACGGTCAGTATCTTTACACTTGGTGGAGGGATGAAAACCCAGGAGACGGTGAAGATGAATATATTGTTACCGATGTAGAAATTCGCGCCAAAAACGATTCAGTTAACATTGAAAAAAGCATTTCAGATGCTGTGAAGAATTCTCAGAATGATACGGTTGTCAGGTTGTACGATGGGTTTTATTTTCCGGGATTTGCGGAGGGACTTTCCTTGACCGAGCAGCTTGCCGATCCGGATACGAATGAATTGTACTTTATTATGTCTGAGGACGGAGGTACGCCCTGTTATAAGAAAGTTGGTGATGACGGTGAATTTCATAACGTGATTTATGGTTTATTACCCGATTGGAGTAGTTTTTCCCAATTTGCGATTAAGCCAGAACTTGTTTTTGATTCATCTGTAGAAATATCAAGTATATATTGCCTCAACGGAGTCCAGGAATATGACGGAGTGTACATTTTTTATTACACAAGCGCAGGAGACTACGTGATGTATAAGGATTATCCAACTTCCGAAAAGCAATATTTGTTTACTGTTGATGAGTTTTATGATTATGCAGATAAATCGTATGAAATACGTTTCCCCGGCGGTATTGGTTGTGCCTTAACTGAGGATATCAGTGGTTATGAGAAGTATCTTTTTGATGAAGATGCCGGAAAAATTGGTATGAGTGAAGATGCCGGGATGAAAATTGTGTGGATTGTAATTGCGGGCACTTCAATTTTGACGTTGTTGGCAGTGATAATTGTATTGATTGAAAAGAGGGCGGCGAAACGGTAACGATAATGATTGAAAAAGCACCGGACGCTTAGTCTGCAGTGTATTCAAAAAATTTGTTAAAAAATATGTTTTTCACCCCTTGACATAAGGTGAGAGGTGTGGTATTATGCTTGGGTAAAGAAAGCAGAAGTATCCGCTTCTCACCTTGATTGTTTGCGCGGTCGGGTCAATAAGTTTTCTGATTATCGTGAAATCAGGTGCTTAGTGCGTTGCGGAGTTTTGGACTTTCAACACACTATTTTTTTTACTTTGGAGGTGTCTGTCATAGGCAAAAGCGATGTATTGATCAATGATGAGATTACTGCGAAGGAAGTGCGACTCATCGACTCGGACGGTAATGCGATTGGTATCGTTTCATTAAGCGAAGCTCTTAAGGCTGCAGCGGAGAAGGATCTCGATCTCGTGAATATAGCACCTAATGCTGAACCGCCTGTTTGTAAGATTATGGATTATGGAAAATATCTTTTTGATGCGAATAAGCGTGAGAAAGAAGCGCGTAAGAAGCAAAAAGTTATTGACATTAAGGAAGTAAGACTCAGTCTCGGAATCGGAGACCACGACTTGCAGGTGAAAGTAAAGAGCGCTATCAAGTTTCTTCAGGACGGAGACAAGGTGAAGCTCACCGTTAAGTTCTTCGGAAGAGAAATGAATTTCACAGCCGCAGGAGAAGAGCTGATCAAGCGTTTTGCTGACAGTGTGGCAGATTACGGCACCATGGAGAAGAATCCTAAGATGGAAGGCCGCAGGATGTCCGTAATGTTCTCTCCCAAGTAAAATAAATGTACTACAGAAAGGAAGTAAAATTATGCCAAAGGTAAAAACTCACAGTGCTTCAAAGAAGAGATTCAGAATTTCTGCAAACGGCAAGGTAAAAATGTCCCATGCTTGCAGACGTCACAGATTGGTTACTAAGACCAGAAAAGCTAAGAAGGGCCACAAGATGCCTGCTTATGCGGCAGATGCAAATGCAGCTACAGTTAAGAAAATGCTGCCTTACGCTTAATTAAGGAGGTATACGGAAATGTCTAGAGTTAAAAATTCAGTTGCAACAAGAGCAAGACGTAAAAAAGTTATTAAACTCGCTAAGGGTTACTACGGAAGAAAGAGCACAGTATTTAAGACAGCTAACCAGGCTGTAGTAAGATCTGCTACTTATGCTTACCGTGACAGAAAGGCTAAAAAGAGAGACTTCAGAAAGCTTTGGATCACAAGAATCAACGCTGCTGCAAGAATCAACGGAACTACCTACAGCAAGCTCATGAACGCTCTTAAGAAGAACAACATTGAGCTCAACAGAAAGGTACTTGCTGACATGGCTGTTAACGACAAGGCTGCTTTTGCAAAGCTCGTTGCTCAGGTTAACGCTTAATATATTGTCGCTTGGCGTGTAAAATTTTATGGTTACAAGCAGTCAGAACGCACAGGTGCGTTTTATCAAAAGCTTGAAAAAGCGTAAACTCAGGGAAGAGGCAGGGTGCTTCTTTATTGAGGGACTTCGCAGTGTTTGCGAGGGGATAATATCAGGTGCCGATATTAAGACACTGGTTTTGTCCGAATCGTTCATAAAATCCGAATTTTACGCGGAGCTGAAGAAAGCATTGGACTCTGCGGAGAAATTCTCCGTGGAGTCTGTTTTATTTCCGGTAAGTGATGCCATATATGCGCAGCTTACCGACCTTGAGACCCCTCAGGGCATTGGCGCGGTGTTTTCCATAAAAAGACCTAAAAAAGTCAAGGGTGAAAGCATTGTGCTTCTGGAAAATCTTCAGGACCCCGGAAATATGGGTACCATTATCAGGACCGCAGACGCGGCGGCCTTTGACGGTGTGATCTGCACGAAGGGCTGTGTTGACGTGTACAACCCCAAGGTGTTAAGGTCAACTACCGGCTCGGTGTTTCATATCCCGATAATGCAGTATTTAAGGAACGATGACATTACCGTGAAGGAATTGACGGCGGCATTGAAGGAAAACGGTTATACGGTGTATGCGGCACATCCCAGAGGCGAATGCTGTTGCTTTGAGGAGCCTTTTGAGGGAAAGAGCGTTATCGTTATCGGAAACGAGGCCAACGGTGTGACAGACGAGATGCTGTCCTGCTGTGACAAGCTTCTCACCATTCCGATGCCCGGCAAGGCAGAGTCGCTGAATGCGTCAGTGGCGGCGGCACTTATGATATATGAAAAAAGAAGAAAAAATTAAGGAGCAATGAACATGGGACTTTATAAAACATGGGAAGCAAAGGTTGAAGACAGACAGGGCGGCGGCAAGAACGCTCAAGAGTACATTAACGAGTATTATATGAAGGAAAGAGATGCCTATGCAAAGATTCTTTCCGAGAAGACACAGACTGTAAGCGGCACTGTTAAGGAGCTTGCGGAGAAGTACGAGATGGAAGCTTTCGAGATTGCGGCTTTCGTTGACGGCATCAATACATCTCTTGAGGAGACCGTTGATTACGAGGCTCTTGAGGAAGATTCTGCAGTGGAGCTTAAGATCGTCTGGGAGAAGCTTTATTACAATATGCTCAAGGCAAGAGCTCCCTGGCTTTACCAGCTGGAAGAGTGGGCGGATGTTCTTTCTGAGGAGGTTCGCGACGAGATCACGGCTCAGTTCAAGGCAGATACTCAGGCTGTCAGCAACAAGGTGGGCAGAAACGATCCTTGCCCTTGCGGAAGCGGAAAGAAATATAAAAAGTGTTGCGGTCGCAACGAAGATTGATTATAATTAACGTATATTTTATACTTTAGGCTTAGTAATATTTAAAGAAAGGACAAACTACTATGGCAAAGAAAAACGTAAAAGAAGCCCTCACAGAGAACAAGGGCGCAAAGGCTGCAAAGAAGCTTGGCGACGATTTCAAGAAATTTGCATTTAAGGGCAATATCGTTGACATGGCTGTCGGTGTTGTAATCGGTTCTGCTTTTACTGCTATCGTAAACTCATTGGTAAAGGACCTTATCACACCTGCTATTTCCTTGCTCACAGGAGCGAAGAACTACACAGATATGTTTGTTGTTCTTAAAGAGGGAACTGTTACCGAGGGAGTGAACATTTTGGCTGACGGAAGTTATGCTACGCTGGCTGATGCTACTGCTGCAGGCGCTGTTACTCTTAACTACGGAAGTTTCATTCAGGCAATTATAAACTTTTTCCTTATCGCAATTTCAGTATTCGTTGTGGTAAGCATTATCAAGGCTGCTGACGTTAAGGCAAAGAAGCAGGCTGCTGCTGAGGCTGCCGCTGCTGCTGAGGCTGAGGCTGCTGCAAAGGCTCTCCTTAAGACTTGTCCTTACTGTCTCACCGAGATCCACGTTAATGCAACACGTTGCCCTCACTGTACATCTGAGCAGGCACCTGTTGAGACAACAGAAGCATAATTTGATTTGACAATTTGATTACCTTATCAGTAATCGGTTATCCCCTGCAGGCGGTACGCCTGCAGGGGATTTTTTTATTGAAAAATGAGTCAGTGACCTGCCCCCTGACTCAGCGCAAAAATTCCCTTAAATATGGGCTTTCTGAATTTTTGCGTGGCACAAAAGTTCCGCTTTTGTGCCGGGCTTTTGCAAAGCGAGTCAGGGGGCAGGTCTTTATTTTTGTGCAGGTGCACCAGGGGGAC